>JAPLID010000020.1 GCA_026389285.1 Cyanobacteriota bacterium | reverse complement strand
GCAGATCCGGATGCAGGTGCCGGCCCTGCTGGCCGACATGGCCTATCAGGTGGAGCACCGGGTGGAGCCGGTGGATCAGATCGCGGTGCGTTTCCATCACCGCCTGGTCTCGATCCACCCGTTCCCCAACGGCAACGGCCGCCATGCGCGCCTGATCGCTGATGTCTTGATCGAGCAGCTCGGGGCACCGCGCTTCTCCTGGGGAGGCAGCAGCACCCTGGTGAATGCTTCGGCCCTACGGCAGCAGTACATCGCCGCTCTCCAGCAAGCCGACCGGGGCGAGATCAGTGCTCTGCTCGCCTTTGCGCGAGCGAGCTGAGCAGACGCCGCAGGGCTCCGGTCGTCGACGTCCGCACCCTGGGCCGGGGCCATGGGTTGGGTGGTTGGCCCGGTTTGGGGCCCGCGGCTGCGGTGGCGGGGCGCCTCTCGGCTGGCAGGTAGCCAGGGTTCGGCCCGGTCTGGTCTCGCGCGGCTGCGCAGGAAGTTACATCTTTTGGCCCTTATTTGCATGGGGTTGTCATCTGCACTGGCCCCGGAGTTGGGCGAGTCGGCTTTATAAGTAAAACCGCTGCAGCAGAACGGAGCCCGCCGGCTTCAGTGCGTTTGTACTGCTAGAATAAAGACTGCGCCAAAGGCCTCGAGCCAATCGCCTGCGGCAACGGAATCGTCAGACAACTTGCCCCATTCGTTTGCTCTGTTGTCCATGAGTCTTTCTTCTGCTGCTATCGCGGCTCAGGCCGCTGCTTTGTCGTTGCCCTCTGTGGGGTCTCCTGGCGGTTGCAGCCGTTCGCTGGTCGTCGTTGCCGGTGGGGTAGCGTACCTAATAGAAGTTGAATTATAGCGCCCTGACCGCCTTGTAGCTATTTTTCACCTAAGGTTCTAGCCTCTTTCCCGCCTCGTGGCCCATCCTGGCTCCCCCTGGCCGCCGCCGAAAACCCAGATGGGACAAAAACCCGTCTGCGATGCCCGCCCTGCTGTAACTGAGCACCTGGTCAGAGCAGCAAGAGCTGAATGAGACCCAACTCAATGGGCGCGTACAGCAGAAAACGGAGGCGCAGCGGTTCAGTTCAGGGGGGGTGTTCGCCGTGTCAGGCGGGCTGATGCTCTATCGGCAACAATCTCCTAGAGACCTGATCCGCTCGACCGTGGTGCAACAGCAAAGCCGATTCCGCGAAATGCGCTGGAGACTGCAGCAGCCCCCACAGCTCCTGGTCAACAGGGAATTGGAACCCCTAGGGACCCTGATTGCCCTCAGCTATGACCCCGCCAGTGGTGGGCTCTCCACGGCGCCGGAGTTCGTAGAACGGGAGATGTGCCCGGCGCTGGAGGAGACCCTGGCCCAGCTCTGGAAGGAGAGCCAGGGAGAGTCGAGCGGAGCGGCTTCCCAATGACCCCCTATCAACTGGGAATATCCCTGCGGAGGGAGCTGCTAGCCCTGTGGCAACGCCAGGGAAGCCTCGATTCACGCAACCTGCAGGCCCTTATCGCTGATCTTGCCGGCGGTGGCGGCGAGCTGATGCCAGCGCTGCGCCAGATGATGATCTCGCCCGCATTGCTGAGAGCCCTGAATCAGCCCCAGCCGCTTAGCGATCCCCGGGACCGGGACCGGCTGCAGGCCGAGATCGACGCTGTTTATGCGCTCCCAATCCGGACGAGCATGGACGAGCTTTTGCAGGGTCTCTTCAACCAGCAGGTCACCAACCCGGGCCCCAGTGCCGAAGGCGCTGGAACCTCGCGGGAGGCATCGCCACGATGGCCACAGTCAATCCATGTCACCGGGCAAGCTGGGTCGGGAACCAGCCATGCGGCCGTACCCGCCCTGTTGGCCTTGATCGCCGGCATGATGCTTATGGGGCTTGCGGGCTTGGTGTTTGCGCTACTGCAGCCGCGACAATCGAGTCCGCAACAACGGGCCGTGACACCGGTGCCGGCCCAACCCACTCCCCCGGTGGCCGCACCGAAGCCAGCAGCGCGGATCGAGCCAGATCCGATCGCCAAACAGTCTTCAGCAGTGATCGACGCGACTGGCAGCATCGATGCAGCCGTCACTAGCATTCAGTTGTTGTACGGAGCACTGTCCAACAAGGATTTTTCCGGCTCCAACCAATACTTCAGCTCAGCAGTTGGCGATCAGTTCGATCCCACTTTCTTCCGCCAGTTTGAACGGGTTTCGATCAGCGACCTCCACGCCACCAGTACGGCTGGATCCACCGTCAATCTGGATGGCACCGTAAGCTTCATTTATCCTGATGGCTCAATCCAGACCGAAAGCCGTAGCTTCAGCGTTGACACCTCCCAGTCCCCCGGCCTGATCACCGGCAGCGAATTCGGCAGGGTCATCAAGGCCCGCTAGGGACTGCACCTGCCGTCAGCCAGGTCTGAGCCGACCCAGCGGCGATCATCCACAGCGGCTCTGCAGGGCCGCATAGGCGGAATCAAATCGATCCCAGCGAAAACTGCGGGGGTCATAGCGGCTATGGCTGCGATCCACCGCCGCATGGGTGGTGACGCGTGCCATGGGGATGCCATAAAGCCCCTGCCAGATCAACACTTGTTGGGCGAGGCCCCGATACTGGGCTTCCGTATAGCCGGAATGGGAATCCCGATCGTCCTTACCTTGGCCATCGGCTGGGGTAACGAGGCTGACATGCAGGGAGACATTATTGATCGATGGCTGAGATCTCTGATGGGCCTGAATCGTAAAGTCGCCAAAGGCTGAATCACCAGCACCGTAGGCACGTTTGACATCGGGAACCAGACGAGTGCGTTGACCGTCTCGCCCAATCAGAACGTGATAACTAGCCTGATCACCATCGGCCGCATGGCGGCTCTGGAAAGCTTTGATCGTCGCATCCTGGCCAAAAATAGTCTCATGCAGGACAATTAACTGCGGTCGATCTGGTATGGCCTCTCCATTCCCATTTCGACTCAGACGCGGACCATAATTACTGGAATCTGCCGGGGCCTGCTTCTCATCGGTGCGTTGTAATTGGGCGGCACAGGCTTGCAGCCTGCCAAAGTCAGCCGACATCCGGTTAAAGTCCGTGGAAGCCTGAAATTCTGATGACTGAAGATTAGATTTTATGTACGGAGTCCTTAGGGCTGGGGTGGCAACCTGTCGGGCAACAGGAGCTGGGGGCGGCAGAGCCAACGGAGCCTCGGCTGTGGAGGGCTGTCCTTTTGAGGCCAGAGGATCCCAGCCAAACTGACGCGAGGCCAACAG
Source organism: Cyanobacteriota bacterium (assembly GCA_026389285.1). GTDB lineage: Bacteria > Cyanobacteriota > Cyanobacteriia > PCC-6307 > Cyanobiaceae > Cyanobium. The sequence continues at coordinate 555 of JAPLID010000020.1, read as the reverse complement.
GCCCAAGAAAAACAACCCGAGGCTGGCCAAGGCTCCGGTGCCTACACCGAAGATCCAGCTACGCAGATCGGGCGAACTCTGCTGTGGCGGAGGCAAAATTGCCGCTGCGGCAACAGTTGAGGGGCCCTTCCCTTGGCCTGGGCCATGATTTGCACCCTGGGGTGCGGCGTCATCGGTAGTCGGGCCATCAGCAACCAACCCATAGCCAGCCAACAGTCCGTCGAGAAAAGCCGCTTGCCTCACCAGCATGGCCGCGGAAAAAATCTCCCCGAGCTGCTGCTGCAACTGACCTCGGTGAATCGCCAACGTCTCGGGCTGGGAGCTCTGAAGCAGCAACGCACACTCAGGCATGCCCAATAGAGTTCGAAGTGGTTCAATCGCCTCAGGTTGCTCCCCGAGCAACGACGGCAACGCCCTAGGAGCCTGTCGCACATAACCCACCCACAACCTCTCCGCAGACGCCCTTAAATCTGCCCAGATCCCTGTGACTGCAACGGTTTTGGGTGATAAACTGGCCTATGCGCAAGCCCAAGACTTTCCGTCCCTGGAACCCGG
>JAPLID010000157.1 GCA_026389285.1 Cyanobacteriota bacterium | reverse complement strand
GCCGAGCTTCCGCCAGCTGTGGCTCGGCCAGATCTTCTCCCAGCTGGCCGACAAGTTCTACATCGTGCTGATGGTGTTCCTGATCGCCCAGTACTGGGTGACCGAGAACCCCCAGGCCGATCCGGCCCTGGCCGAGGCGGCGGCGGCGATCCGCATGGGAGTCGAGAACCGCGCCCAGATCATCACCCTGCTGGCCACCGGCATCTATGTGGCCAACACGATCCCGGCGATGCTGCTGGGCACCGTGGCTGGCGTCTGGGCCGATCGTTGGCCGAAACGGGCGGTGATGGTGAGCTCCAATGCCCTACGGGCCGGCCTGCTGCTGCTGGTGCCCCTGGCCCTGCTGCCCGGTCCCACCTGGCTGGGCCTGAGCTGGGGGTACTGGGCGCTGGTAGCGATGACGGTGCTCGAATCGGTGCTCACCCAGTTCTTCGCGCCGGCGGAGCAGGCCGCCATCCCGCTGCTGGTGCCCTCCCACCAGCTGCTGGCCGCCAATTCGCTGTATCAGGCCACCAGCATGGGGGCCACGATCGTCGGCTTTGCCCTCGGTGATCCGATCCTGCGGCTGATGCACGGCCTGCTGCAGAAGCTCGGCATCAACGGCGGAGAGTTCGTGCTGCTGCCCCTCTGTTACGGCATCGCCGCCATAGCGATCGCCGCGATCGCGATCGACGAGCCGGTCCGCCCCCCCCGCGACGTCACCGTCTGGCAGGAGATCGGCGAGGGGATCCAGGTGCTGCGTGAACGCCCCAACGTGCGCAGCGCCATGCTGCAGCTGGTGCTGCTCTACAGCCTGCTGGCGGCTCTCTATGTGCTGGCGATCAGCCTGGCGGCCACGATCGTGGGCCTGGGCCCGACGGGCTTTGGCACATTGCTGGCGATGTGTGGTTTGGGGCTGGCGATCGGCGCGGTGGCGATGGCCCAGCTCGGGGATCGCTTCAGCCGGCGGCTGCTGGGTTCCAGCGGCCTGGGCATGATCGCCTGCTGCCTGGTGCTGCTGGGGCAGACCCGCGGCAATCTCGCGGTCACCCTGCTGCTCTGCGGCCTGCTCGGGATGGGGGCCGCCCTGCTGGCGATCCCGGCCCAGACCACGATCCAGGAGGAAACCCCCGAAGACCAGCGGGGTCGGGTGTTCGGCCTGCAGAACAACCTGATCAACATCGCCCTGAGCCTGCCGCTGGTGCTGGCCGGCGCCGTGGTCAGCCGTTACGGCCTGCTGCCGGTGCTCTGGGCGCTGGCCGCGGTGGCCCTGGTGGCGGCCCTGTGCGAGCAACCCTGGCGCCGCTGCTAATTTCTGGTATCGAAACGAACCGCAACCGGTGGCACACATTGCCTGGCTGGGCAAGAAATCCCCGTTTTGTGGCAACGTCACTTACGGCCTCAGCATCACCGAAGCCCTGCGCCAACGCGGCCATGGGGTGAGTTTCATCCACTTCGACACGCCGCCGGCGGGTCTAGGCCGGCAGGAGTCCGTGGGTGGCGACGGCCGCAGCATCCAGGTCAGCCCCGCTCCAGACCCCGACAACCCCGAGGTAGCCCTGCCCTACCTGGTCAAGTCCCAGGTGTACACGATCCCCTCCCCCGGCGCCCAGCGGGAGCTGCGGGAGTCGCTGGAACGGCTGAAACCCGATCTGGTGCACGCCAGCCTCACGCTTTCGCCGCTCGATTTCCGCCTGCCGGATCTGTGCCAGCAGCTGGGTCTGCCCCTGGTGGCCACCTTCCACCCCGCCTTCGATGCCGCCCTGCGCAACCTGGCCGGCGGCACCCAGCAGCTCACCTACCAGCTCTATGCACCGACCCTGTCCCGCTTTGACCGGGTGATCGTGTTCTCGGAGCTGCAGGCCGACCTGCTGGAACGGCTGGGGGTGCGGCGCCAGCGGCTGGCGGTGATCCCCAATGGGGTTGATCCGCTGCAGTGGGCTCCGGCCGGCCAGGAAGATCCCCAGGCGGGCGTGGCCAGCGAACTGGTGCGGCTGCGCCAGCGCTTCGGAGGCCGCAGGGTGTTCCTTTACATGGGCCGCATCGCCACCGAGAAGAACGTCGAGGCGCTGCTTAAAGCCTGGCGGCTGGTGCGGCCCCAGGGCTGCCAGCTGGTGATCGTCGGTGATGGGCCGCTGCGGCCCTCCCTGCAGGATGGCCGCGAGGACGACGTGATCTGGTGGGGCTACGAGGCTGACCGCTCGATCCGCCTGGCGCTGCTGCAGCTGGCGGAGGTGTTCCTGCTGCCCTCGCTGGTGGAGGGCCTGAGCCTGGCGCTGCTGGAGGCGATGGCCAGCGGCACCGCCTGTGTGGCCACCGATGCCGGCGCCGATGGCTGGGTACTGGAGGGGGGAGCGGGCATCGTGATCAGCACCCAGGGCGTGACCACCCAACTGCGCACCCTGCTGCCGGTGCTGCGCGACCAGCCCGTACTCACCGCCGAACTGGGCCGCCGCGCCCGGGAGCGGGTGCTGGAGCGCTACACCCTGAAGCGCAACATCGACAACCTGGAGGCGCTCTACGCCGAACTGGTGCCCAGCGGTCGCGTGGCGGCCTGAACGGAGACGGCCGATGCCTAAGGAATCGAGCATCTTCGACTTTGAGCCCCAGGGACCAGATATGGCAGAAGCATCTTGCAGGCGGGCACTGAAAGAGCATCCGGATCGGGTCGAAATCTGGCTGCGACTGGCAGCACTGCTGCGTAAGCGGCTCGCCTACCCAGAGTTGCTCGAGTCCTGTGACCAGGCGGCGCTGTACTACCACGACTCGGTGGATCTTTTGCTCAACCGCAGCTGGGCATTGCACGGACTGAGACGCTCTGAGGAAGCGTTGGCCGCGGTGGATGAGGCCTTAGCGCTGGTTAGCGACAGCAGCGAGGTGCTTAACAACAAGGCTAATCTGCTCAAGGATCTTGGGCGTCACGAAGAGGCCCTTGATCTTTACAACCGCGCTCTTGCTCTCCAACCTGACAACTCGTCCCTGCACACCAACCGAGGCTTCCTGCTCGCGCAACTGGGCAAGATCGAAAGCGCACGGGAAGACTTTGAGTTTGCCATCAGCCTGGCCTCAGATTGTGATCAGGCAATTCGCGGGCTGCTGATGACATCGTTTCTAGCCGACGATCCAGTCTGGACGTGGCTGGGCGATCAACCTCTGAACCTGGATCATGCTTCGCCGACGCTGCGCGGCAGCTTGATCTTCGTGCGGGCGCTTTTTGAGCAAAAAGCAGCATTGCCAGGCTTTGATCCCATTCCTGCCTACCTGGAGGCCCTTCGCCATGAGCCCAGACTGTTCGGGGCGCGACTCAATCTCGCCGAGGAGCTGCGCCAGAAAGGACATCCCAGCGAAGCGATCGAGATTCTCGAGAAACTGCTTGAAGATCACCCGGGTGATTCCCGCGTTCTAGTGAACCTTGGGGTGAGCATTGGCGACACCGGCGCGATTGAGCAAGCCCTTGCGAAGTTCGAAGCCAGCCCGACAGAACTTGCAAGACACAATGCCATTTTTTATCGCAACTATGATCCCAAAACTACGCGGTCCAATATCAAAGCTGCTGCCATGGCGATGGGCAAATGGCTACTCCAACGGGCTGGCTTCAGTGGCGATCAAAGGCCGGTACGCCGCTTTAGGCAACGCCAGCGATCCGAGCCCCTGCGCGTTGGCTTTGTCGGCGGGGATTTTCATCTACATCCGGTAGGCCTGATGCTCAGCGCCATCCTTGCAGAGCTGGATAGTGAGCGAATTCAGCCCTTCATCTACTCGAATAGTCCCATCAGGGCTGATTGGATGAGCCGCCGCTTCAGGCTGCTGACAGAGCAGAAAGCTGGACTATTTACAAGCATACATGAACTTTCAACCGAAGAACAGGTCAAAAAGCTAGGACAGGACAATCTCGACATTTTGATTGACTTGGCGGGTCATACCCTCAATACCGCTCTGCCAGCCTTGGCCCATAGGCCAGCGCCATTGCAGCTGAGCTGGCTGGGCTACTTCTCCACCACAGGGCTTGAGACCATCGATGCCGTGATCCTCGATCCGGGCCTGATCGTAGAGCCTGTTGAGGAAGAATTCAGCGAGAAAATCTTGCTATTGAACCCCACTAGATTCTGCTACTTCCCGATGCCAGGCACCCCTCCTGTGATTCCGGGGCCACTGCAAAGAAACCAGGTGATCACCTTCGGAAGCTTCAACAACACAACCAAGCTCAACCGCGAAGTCCTGGCACTCTGGCGCAAGATCCTATCCTCAGTCCCAGATAGCAGACTTCTACTCAAATGGAAAACCCTCATGGATGCAGCTTATGCCGACAGTCTCCGTTCTTTTTTCGCCGAAGGGGGAGTCGCAGCTGATCGCCTAGATCTTCGGCCTATTAGTCCCCATCTGAAGATGCTCGCTCAGTATGGCGATGTCGACATTGCTCTCGATCCCTTCCCCTTTTCCGGAGGCTTCACCAGCCTGGAAGCGCTCTGGATGGGTGTGCCGGTGATTACTCTACCCGGAGAGCGCGTTGTATCCCGTCAGACCTACAGCTTCCTCGCCTGCATCGATGCCCTGGAGCTGGTGGCCCGCGATCCAAATCACTACGGTGAGCTAGCCATTGAGCTAGCGAACGATCAGTCGAGGCTTCAACGTTATCGTTGTGAGCTTCGCGGTCGCTTGGGCTCCAGCTCTCTTTGCCAGCCAAGCCTGTTCGCCGAGAAGTTTACATTACTGCTTGAGCAGGCTTATTCATCTACACAGAGAGGATGTCCACTCGACTAAAGTTTAGTGTTAAATATTTTGCCATTATTATCTCCCTAAAGACCATGGGCTTTCGTGGTCAACAGCCCTGGCCGACGGGACCTTGGCGAACTTCTTGATAGTGGTATTGATCGATCGTTTCAATGATACTTCTTGGCTGCATCAACTTAGCGCCAAAGGCCGCCCCGAATGGAGACGATGCTTTCGCGGAATCAACGATAGGCATTGACTTGACTTTGCTTGTCGTTTCCAAGGCCGAATAAATTAAGAATTTCACGTGAACGCGTAGGTTCCATAGAGATTTTATCTGATGTTGATTGAATCTTGTTAATGGCTTAAGCCTGTCATTTTCGTTGAATCCAGGGTCGTTTGATGGGCTCACCCCAGCAAGCGATCCACCAGCGCCAGCTGCTGGGGCAGGCAGACCGTCTGCAGATCAAAGCGCTCCACCACGCTCTGGCGCGCCGCCTGCCGCAGCGGCTCCTGAGCGGCCGGATCAGCCAGCACGCCGGCGATGGCATCCGCCAGACCCTTCGTGTCGAAGAAGTCCACCAGGCTGACCTCCTGCGCCAAGCCCGCCACGTCAAAAAAATCCACCAGCCGCCCTGTGCTGCCGTGCACAATGGCCTCGCGCACTGGCGCGGTGTCGCTGGCCACAATGGCGCAGCCCGTGCTCATGGCTTCCAACAGGCTCCAGCTCAGCACAAAGGGATAGGTGAGATAGACGTGACAGGCGCAGATCCGGAACAGTTCGTGCAGCACCCCATGGGGCACGGGGCCGACAAAGTGAATCCGGCTCAGATCGAGCTGCCCCTCCAGTTCCCTCAGCAGCACGTCCTTCCAGCTGCCACCACCGGCGGGCGCTGTGCCGTAGCTCACACCCAGTCCACCGACGATCAGCACCTGGGCCCGGGGCCGCAGCTGCTGCAGCAGCGGCAGGGCGCGCATGAAGCGGTGAAAACCGCGGTAGGGCTCCAGGTTGCGGGCCACGAAACTGACAACCTCATCACCGGGTCGAAAGCGCAGGCCGGCCTGCTGCAGGCTGATCTCGGCCGGCCCCTCAGGGGCGATCACGGCGGTGTCGATGCCCTCATGGATGACGCTGAGCCGCGACTGGTACTCCACCGGCACGGTGCTGGCCTGCCAGGGCGTCGGCGCCAGGCCCCAGTCCAGATCCTGGAGGGCCAGCAGCTGGGTGCTGCGCCGCAGGCGAATGCGGGCGCTGCTGCGCCAGTCCGGTGCGTCGAACTCCGGATCGAAGCCGACATCACCGCCTTCGAGCTGATACACGAACTCCACCTGATGCAGCACCGGCACCGAAGGCAGCAGATCCTTGATCGCCAGCAGCTCGCCCCAGCCGGGATGGCCGACCACCAGATCGGGCCGCAGGCCCTGGCTCAGGAGTGCGGCAAGGATCCGGCCTACGGCCTCGGCCCGCAGCACCTTGGTCTGCAGATCCGACACCCAGGGGTGACAGGGCGGCACCCCACCGGCGGGCATCGCGTCGTAGCGGTGCAGCGGGATGCCCGCCAGCTCCCGGGCCGTGGGCCCGCCGATGGCCAGCACCTGATGCCCCCGCGCCACTAGGGCCGGCGCCAGATGGCGGTACTGGCCGGGAAAGTTCTGATGGATGAACAGGACCGTGGCGGGCATGGCGGGGGCGGCGGGCTGAGAGGCCCGGAGGAAATTGTCAGGAC
>JAPLID010000041.1 GCA_026389285.1 Cyanobacteriota bacterium | reverse complement strand
GGTGGGGTGCCCATCACAACCAACCTCTGCTTGAGATGCAAACGGGAATCAGGCCGCCGTCAAGGGTTCAGCAGGGATGAAGTTTACGGAGAGCTGTCCCGACCCCTGAATGGGTACAGATTTATTTATGCAATTCTGAGTTCAAACTTCGATCACTTTCAATCGCTTTCTACCGGAGCTGCAATTCCGGGAATCTCTCGTGAGCAAGTCCTTGGTCTGACATTCTCGTTCCCCCCTCTCCCCGAACAGCAGCGAATCGTCGCCCTGCTCGACGAAGCGTTTGCGGGCCTCGCCACCGCCAAAGCCAACGCCGAACGGAACCTCCAGAATGCCCGTGTGATCTTTGAGAGTTATCTTCAATCCGTCTTCAGTCAGCGGGGGGAGGGGTGGATTGAACTGGCACTCTCAGAACTCTGCGATATCAAACATGGCTACGCGTTTGAAGGTGAGTTCTTCAGTGCCGAAGGTGATTATGTGCTTTTGACCCCTGGAAACTTTTATGAGGACGGTGGATACCGTGACAGAGGTGGGAAACAGAAGTATTTCATAGGTGAGATTCCACGCGACTACGTTTTGCGAGAGGGAGACTTGCTTGTTGCAATGACTGAGCAAGCAGCAGGATTACTTGGCAGCTCCTTGCTTGTGCCAGAGTCTGATAAATTCTTGCACAATCAACGGCTTGGTCTTGTCACCGCGAAGCCGGATGTGGCTTGGAGAAACGAGTTCTTCTTCCATGTTTTCAACACTCGGCAAGTTCGTAGAGAGATTCATGCCAGTGCATCCGGAGTGAAAGTGCGGCATACATCGCCTACAAAGATTGGCGATGTCATCGTTTCTTTTCCGGTATCGCTCCAAGAGCAAAACAGGCTCGTTGCAGAATTTGCTGCAGTCTCTGCCGAAACCCAACACCTCACCCGCCTCTACGAACGCAAGCTCACCGCCTTGGAGGAACTGAAGAAGACCCTCCTGCACCAGGCGTTCAACGGCGAACTCTGAGCCCCAGGCGATAGATGCAGCCAAGAATGTGATTACAGTGTGCCTACGGTCGAGGACGGGTGTGTGGTGCGCGCAAAGTTAGTGAAGATCGGCTATTCCCGGGGCTTGCGCCTGGCCAAGCCACTGCTGGAGCAGGCTAGCCTCAGCGACTCGGTGGAGATATAGGCGGCGCCCGGGGTTCTGACCATCAGGCCCGTTGCGGCGCCTCGGGCGGTGTATCGGGCCAAGCTCACGGGCTCACTCCAGAAGAACGAGTACGACAACCTCTTCAGCGGTTCAGCCTGTTTCGTGGGCGCCCCGGAGGGCCACTACGACGCGTTGATCGTGGATGAGAGCCACCGGCTGATGACCAAAACCATCTACAACCAAGTCCATCTACAACAAGGTGGGCAAAAACCAGATCAAGGAGATCATCCAGGCCAGCAAACTGATCGTCTTCTTCCTTGATGATGATTAGCGCGTCACCTTCGACGACAACCGCATCGCGGCAGCCTGCGACTACGGCGCACATCCGAGATCGAGCAGTGGAGCCAGTCCCACGAGGCCGAGCTGCATCGCGATCAACTGCCATCGCAGTTCCGTGCCGTCTCGAAGAGTTTCACGACTGAGACTCCATGACGTGCATCTTGCCAAGGTACCGAAGAACAAGATACGAACATGAAGGCAGAGCGATGCGCGAGCATGATTTGCTGGTTAAAACCTGCTTCTCGTCGACGCATGCTTTGCCAAAACCTGACACCTTCAGTCGGCTCGCCCAACAAGCCAGTGCAGACGGACTGGCCTTTGGCCAACCGCTTACCGGCCGGCGCTCGGCTGACGCGTCAGGCTGCAAAGCCTGACCTGTACTCCGCATGCGCAGAGAACGCGCTGCCGGTGAGTTCGATATCGCTACGCGCGATGCCGGCCTTCTTTGCCGCGAGCTTCCATCCATCGATGGCACTCACAACATCCTCAACGATCTGCCCTCCGCGTTCTTCTTCCAGCCCATAGAACAGCGCGGTGGATAGCACCGTTGTGAGATTCGGCCGGTTGTCCGAGTCGTCGATGTTGAGGACGTGTTCTGCCTTATCGACGTTGGGGTTCACGTCGAAGGCAGGTGCGAGACGCCAGCCGGTATCGGCCAGCACAAATCCGTGGTTGCGCAGATGGTCGTCGCGATTGCCGATCGCCACATTGAATGCGACGCGGCGGAACAACTGCTCCAGGTCGGCATTCGTATGCGCACCATCGCCTCGCGTCCGAAGGAGCTGGGCCAGTTCCAGATAGCTTGTGCCCTCGCTCTGTTCCTTGCGTAGCAAGGTCATCGCGGAGGCATAGAAGCGCCGCGTGCCCTTGGCGCGGTCGAAGCGCTGCACGCAGAACGTATGGAACTCGTTGCTCAACCGCACGACCTTGGCTTCTGGCACGTCCACGCCGGCTTTCTGCGCCAAGCCGTGCACGACGTGTTCCCAGGCGCCGACGTCCCGGTCGTCGTTTCGCGCCGGGAACTTGCCGATCCAGAGCGAACCGTCTGCGTCCGTAAAGTTGGCTTTTGGGCGTGCACCACCCAAGGATGCGCCCGGTGCAACCAGCACTGCCAACCACTTGCGCAGCGCGTTCAGGTCGTCGATGCGCCGGTTGCTGAGCTGATACGCGACCGCCTCCAGTTCCCGCAGCGTGGTGACGGGCGGTGCGGCCATCTTCTCGTTGCCCAAGAACTCCTGCGTTCCGACCTCCCGAAAGCGCAGGCCGCCTTGCCGGGTGAAGTCCTGGACTCCGAGCAGGAAGTCCCACGTGTACAGCGTCCGCGGAGGGCGTTTCTCGTCCTTGGCTTGCAGGGCCTCGCGACGCCTTATCAATGTCTGGCCCCAACGGTCCGGCGATGAGTCCAGAAAGATGCCTAAGTTGCCCAACTCGGGCTTGGGAAAGAACGGTGCTTTGTCCAGCGACAGGTCCGGGTCGATCGCGAATGCGCGTGCGTCCCTTAGCCACGCTTGTTCGTATTGGAAGCGGATCTGCCCACGGTCATGCGCCAAGGTGCCGACCCGGCATGGCGGCCCCAGGTCACATTCGAGCCAGACCTCTACGGCGTTGTCCTGGCCGCTCATGATGAGTTCCCCGTGCTGTTCGCGCGGCCGCTAGGAGCCTTGGGTGCATCGGCGGAGGCTTGTTTGCGCCGCGCCTGTGACGCGGGCGGTTTGAAGACTAGGTCTTGCAACCTGCGGCCCACCTTGTCGTCTGCCGCCAAAGCATTGAAGTCGGCTTCAAGCCCGAGGACCGCCATCACGCGCAGGTAAATGCCCAAGGTGGCTCCCGGGTCGCCCGCCTCCACTTTGTAGAGCGACGTTCTGGAGATGCCGGCCCTCTGCGCCACGACGGCGTTGCTCAGCTTGCGCCGCAGGCGTGCGAGCCTCAGCCGCTCGCCCAACTGGGAAAGCAGCCTTTGCTCCTGCGGGAAGACGACTGGGGGTTTGCTTGGCATTTCGCCATTATGGACATTCTTCAGGACAAATGTCCATAATGGCGGACGCGATCATCAGCAACACCCACCGCACTCTGATGAGCCGGGGCACGAAGGCCTGCCTTGTGTTTGCCTGTGATCCGGAGTTGAACGAGTACTTGAAGCGGGCTGTGCAACCGCAGGCGTATGGAGCCTTGGGTCAGTCCCCCGCACGCCTGTCCCGGACGATCTCCCCCGAGCACTGTGGTGGGCATCGATGTGGGCGGTGCTCGCAAGGGCTTCCACGCCGTGGTCCTCCGCGATGGCGCCTATGCCGGCCAGTTGGCCAGCCATGACGTTCAGGAACTCCGATTCCGATCTGGATCTGTTGGTCACCGTGCCGGATGATTGGTTGGCCGCTTATTCTCGGTTTATGGAAACCGATGCGCTGGGCTGCTCGTTCACGTGGGAAGCCTGTTGCCATGAACGAGGCCGAAACCCGCGCTGAGTTGATCGATCCGCTGCTGGTGGCGGCCGGTTGGGGCGTGGTGGAGGGCAGCCGCATCCGCCGCGAGTTTCCGATTGCCCCCGGGCGCATTGAAGGGGGCGGTCGCCGCGGCAAGTCCCTCAGCGCCGACTACGTGCTCAGCTACAGCAACACCGCCCTGGCGGTGGTGGAGGCCAAGGCCGATTCCCTGCCGCTCACCGAGGGGGTGGGCCAGGCCAATGAATATGCCGCCAAGCTCCAGTTGCGCTTCACCTACGCCAGCAACGGCAAGGGCATCTACGCCATTGACAGGGAAACGGGCGAGGAGGGGGAGGCCGAAGC
>JAPLID010000186.1 GCA_026389285.1 Cyanobacteriota bacterium | reverse complement strand
CCTGGGTTTCAACCTGAAGTGGAACATGGGCTGGATGCACGACATGCTCGATTACTTCGAGCTCGATCCGTGGTTCCGCCAGTTCCATCAGAACAATGTCACATTCTCGATCTGGTACGCCTTCACCGAGAACTTCATGCTCGCCCTCAGCCACGATGAAGTGGTGCACGGCAAGAGCAATCTGCTGCACAAGATGCCAGGCGACGACTGGCAGAAGTTCGCCAATGTGCGAGCCCTGCTTGCCTACATGTGGACCCACCCCGGCAAGAAGACCATCTTCATGGGCATGGAGTTCGGCCAGCGCGCCGAATGGAATGTCTGGGGTGATCTGGAGTGGGAACTGCTGCAACACGAGCCCCATCAGTGCTTACTGAACCTCGTCGACGATCTCAACACCTTCTACAAATCGGAGCGGGCCCTCTGGGGTGACGACTTCGACCAGTTCGGTTTCCAGTGGATCGACTGCAACGACACCACCAATTCGGTGATCAGCTTCATGCGGCGCGAGAGCAGCACCGGTCGCTGGGTGGTGGTGGTAGCCAACTTCACCCCCCAGAGCCATTCCAATTACCGAGTCGGGGTGCCGCTGGAGGGCTTCTATGAAGAGGCCTTCAACACCGACAGTGCCCGCTACGGCGGCAGCAATCTCGGCAATCTGGGGGGCAAGTTCACCGATGCCTGGGGGCTGCACGGCTACGAGCAATCGCTCGATCTCTGTCTGCCGCCCCTGAGCGTGCTGGTGCTGCGCCGTGATGAGGCGCGCAGCCTGGCTCAGGCTGCAGCCGTCGAGGCGGCCTGAGCCCCCGCGAGTGCACCGCCGGTGACGGACTCCAGCGGGCCAAGGTCCTCTCGCAGCAAGGCCTCCGGGGCTGACAGCCCTGCATTCAGAGCCCCGGGCCATTGGCCTGAATCTGAATACGCCCCCCCCGGTCCAGGATCCAAAGGGGAGCGCCATCGCTTCTACCGCCAGCTGCTGATCATGACCCTGGTCGTGGTCGGCACTTTTGCCTTGTCCGGCCCTCTGGCCAGGCTCACCTGGCTCGGCTACCTGGGCCTAACTGCCCTGATGCTGCGTATTCCCGGGGCGGGGCGCTGGCATCGGCTGCTGGGATCGACAGCACTGCTGGCCGAGCTGCTGTGGCTGTTAGCCCCCCAGACCCTGCGACTGGCCGGCCTACCGCTGTTGCTGGTGTTCAGTCTGTTCGTCGGCCGCAGCCTGCGCCTGCTGCTGCAGGCTCTGGCCCGTGAACGGACGGTGGAGGGCCGGGTGCTCGCTGGCGCCACCGCCGGCTACCTGCTGCTGGGCATCGCCGGCGGCCTGGTGCTGACGGTGCTGGCCAGCCTGATTCCCGGCAGCTTCCGCGACAGCGTCAGCGGTGAGGGGCTGATCATGCCGGCCCTCGGATCGGTGGCCCAGGCCGGCCCCCTGTGGGATCACGGTTTTCAGCGCCTCAATTACTTCGCCTTCGTCACCCTCAGCACCGTCGGCTACGGCGATGTGATTCCCACGGCGCCTGTCGTGCAGGTGGTCTGCATCGCCCTCAGCGTTCTGGGCCCGCTGTACCTGGCCCTGGTTCTGGGTGTGCTGATCAGCCGCCTGGGCAGCGGTGGTCCGGGCACCCATTCCCCGGGGAGCGACAGCCCGGGCTCAACCGCCGATGATGACTCCTGAGAAACAGCTCAGGACTGGGGCGGAGGCGGCCCAGTTGCACCGGTCTCCCGCTCCAGCACGGCCCAGTCCAGAGCCTGGCGGGTCAGGGCTGTCAGCAGGGCAGCCTGGGAAACCTGCAGATCCCTTTGCACCAGCAGCACCTCGGTGAGGGGATCGACCTGGGCCCGGTAACGCAGGCGGGCATCCGCGAGCGCCCGTTGCTGGGCGGTGACCGCCTCGCGGGCGGCGGCGATCGCAGCGGCTGAGCCCTGCAGCGAGGCCCAGGCCCGACTGACGTCCTGGCGGATCTGCTGGCGGCCCAGCTCTTCGTCGGCCTGCAGCAAATCCCCCTGGCGCTCGGCGACGGCGGCACTGGAGGCCGAGCGTCCGCCATCCCAGAGGGGCTGGCGCAGCAACAGGGCCGCGCCCCAGTTGTAGAAAGAGCCCGATGCGGCGCCGCTCTGCTCGAGGTTGGGCAGGGGAAGCGGCTCGGGACCCTTGAGCTGCCCTCCTTGCTGCAGCACGGGCACACTGAGTTGATCGCCGCTGTAGCCGGCTCCAGCCACCAGATTCAGGGAGGGGTAAAGCAGGGCCCGCGCCGCCCTGGCCTGGGAGCGCTGGGCCTGCTGCTGGCGGCGGAGGGCCTCAAGCAGGGGGCGATCGCGGACGGCGTGCTCCAGGCTGTCCCGCAGATCGAGGGGCCAGGCGGGCTGCTCGGTAATCGGATCAGCGGCCAGCGGGCCGGTCCCCAGGGGCAAGTCCAGCAAGGTGGCCAGCTGCTCCCGCTTGGCCAGCAGCTGGGCTTCCACCTCCGCCAGGCCCTGGCGATCGGCAGCTCGCAGGGCCCGGGAGCGCAGAAGATCGATCTGGGCCGCCAGACCGCGGCGATGGATGGCCTGCACGTCGGCTTCGAGGGCGGTGGAGGCTGTCAGGGCGGCCCGCCAGACCGGCACCAGCGCCTGACTCAACTGCAGCTGGCGATAGGCGCTGACCAGTTCGAAACGGGCCTGGCGTTCGCTTTCCAGCCGCGAGGCGCGGCTGGCCGACTCCTGGGAGTTGCTGGCAGCCACCTCGGCCAGCTGGCGCAGGGGCAGCAGATTGACATCAAGCACCACCCCGGCATTGCCGAAGCTGTTGCGCAAGACCGCGTAGCCGTTCTGCTGCAGCGAGAGGGTGATATCCCCCAGGGTGGGCAGGTTGGTGAGCACCCCGACCGACGTTCCCACCTGGGTGTAACTGGCCAGCCCGATCAGATTGAGCTCAGGTCGCAGCAAGGCGCGATTCAGCGCCGTCAGGGCCTGATCCCTGGCCAGTTGCCGGTCGGCCCGCAGGAGCTGCCGGGAGACCGCCAGACCCTGCTGCAGCACCTGATTCAGGCTCAGGGGCACGACGGCTGGCGGCGCAGCTTCAGGCAGATCAGTTGAGGGCGGAAGTCCGGCTGGCTTTGAGATCACACCAAGGTTCAAGTCCAGGGCTGTCTTCAAGTCCGGAGATGTCCTAGAGAAGGCATGGTGCCGTCAGGCCGACCAGGCAGAGGAGCCCCCCACGGAGCCGGCCGGCAGAGCGCGGCGGCGCTTGTGGACCGGTTTTGAACCAGCCCGAGACCGACGGCACCAACCCCTGCAGCCATGGTCCTGGCAACCGGCGGTCGTCGGGACAGCGCCGCCCTGGTGCGAACCGCCCTGGATCTGAGGGTGGCGCCATCGGCAAGGAAGCAGGCGAGCGGAACCGGATCGTCGCAGTGACATTAGGTCTCGTTCGCTACGCTTAGTTCCACTTTCACGGGATCATGGCGGAAGCAGAGCTCTCCACCGGATCCCGTATCTACAGAGCATCGCCCGTGCTGGTGGTGGCCAGCCTCACCCTGATCTGGGCCAGTCAGCCCACCATTCCCGTGTTGGTGCGGGGCATGGGTGTGATGTCCCCCCCCGGCGACCGCCGCGGCATCTACGCCCGTGGGGCCGGTGAGGTGCAGGAGCTGCGGGTGCGCGTCGGCGAACTGGTCCGTGCCGGCCAGTTGCTGCTCAACCTCAGCCAGGTCGGCCAGAGCGCCCCCGGTGCGGCAGGCGGCCCCGCCTCCAGTCCCCAGCTGCGCCAGGCCCGCCAGGCGGCACTCGACCAGCAGTTTCTGGTGGTGCAGGCCCAGTCCAGGGCCCTGGAGGAGCAGTTGCGATCGCTGCAGCTACGCCGCGAGCAGATCAACACCACCAACCGGCCGGTGGGGCAGCAACTCAAGGCGCTGGAGGAGTTGCGCCGCGATGATGTCATCGCCCGGTACAGCCCGCTCTGGGTCAGCGCCCAGGACCTCTGGCTGCGCAATCGGGCTGATCTCAGCGCCCTTGTGGCCCGCAAATCAGAGCTGATCGCCCAGCGGACCGCCCTGGCGGCCCAGCGGGCTGAACTGCAGGCCCAGCGCGCCGCCCTGGCGAGTGAAACAATTGCCCAGGAGGTGTTCAGTCCGGTGGAAGGGCGGGTGCTCGATCTGGCGGTGCTGCCGGGGCAACCGGTGGCGCCTGGCCAGAAGCTTGGCAGCCTTGCGCTGCCGATGCGCAGCGGCGAGCGACAGGCCATCGTGTTGTTCACCGCCGCCGACGCCAGTCGACTGCAGGTGGGGGATGAGGTGCGCCTCAATCCCCAACTGCTCAGCCGCGACAGTTTCGGCAGCGCCGAGCAGCGCTTCGGCCTGGTGCCCGGCCGGCTGGTCAGCCTCTCCGGCGACAGTGTCGAGGTGAGCGATGTGGCAACAGAAGTAGGCAGTCAGGAGGAAGCGGCCAACCTGATGGCCAGCGCCCGCCAGCGCTCCTTCGGTGATGGTGGCGATCTGACCAGCCAGCTGCCCGGGCGGGCCGGAGCCCCCCTGGTGATGGGCGTGATCCGGCTGGAGGCCGCCGCCACCCCCACCGGCCTGGCCTGGAGCGGGGGCAGCGGACCGCGGCGCCCCCTGCCCCCACGCACCCCCGCCGAGGTGGAGGCGGAGGTGGAAACCCGGGCTCCCCTGAGCTATCTGTTGCCCTTCTGGCGCTGGATGAGCGGATCGCGCCCATGAAATGGCCAGCGCTCAGCCGTCAACGGCGCCAGTCCCTGTTGTCCCCATGGCTGCAGCCATGGCCCTGGTTCAGTCTGGTGCTACTTCTCCTCTGCAGCCGCACCGAGCCGCCGCGGCTGTGGTTCTGGCTGGCCCTGCTGCTGATCAGCCTGCTGGTGGGGCTGCTGCAGAGCCAGGCCCGCCGCCCTTGAACCAGCCAGCCGATCCAGGCCCCGCAGCGGCTGCCCCTGGTCCTGGCGACAGGGGCAGCCGGAATCAGCCCGACGAGTCCGCGGTCCGCCAAGCCGCAGCGGCCGGCAGCGAACCAAGCAGCCCTGGCAAAAGGAACGAACCTGGAGAACAACGCAACCCTCCCCAGCCGAGCGGCCGCGGCGAGGGCGATGATCGGGACCTCAGGCCCGCGCTGGCCATAAGGCTGGTGCTGGTGGTGGCCCTGGCCAGTGCCCTCACCTGGGCCATCTGCAGGAGTTTCGGGCTGGGCGGCGCCACCGCCTACGGCGTCGTGATTTCGGCCCTGATCGTGCGTCCCCGCTTTGATCGCTGGCCGCCGGCGGTGTTCGTGCTGCTGCCACTGGTGGTGACCATAGGACTGGCCCTGGGCACGGTGCTCAAGCCCCTGCTGGAGGGGCCGCCGGTGTGGCAGTTCGCCGTGGTCACGGTCTGTGCCCAGCTCCTGGGCCAGGCCCTGCCCGACAAACTGCTGCTGGTGCGCAACATCCTGGCGGTGCTGGCGGTGCTGCCGTTGCTCAGCAGCAATGTCACCTGGCTGGGGGCCTGGCAGCAGCTGCTGGCGGTGATCATCGGCCTGGCGGTGGGGACCGCCCTGCAGGCGGCTGTGCGGCTGCCCGGCGATGCGGGCCTACCGGAGTCGGAGCTGGCTATGCCCGCCCGCAGCCTGGCCGGCCGCTTCAGCGACCCGTTCTTCTGGCGCAAGCTGGTGGTCTCCAGCCTGGCCCTGAGCATCGGCCTGGGCCTGGGAGCCGTGAACCCGAAGTACCTCTACTTCGGGGTGGTGTTGCTGCTCAACGACAGCCTGGGCGCCACCCTGGGACGGGTCAGGGATCGGATGGTGGGCGTCAGCCTGGGGGTGCTGATGCCCTGGCTGGTGTTCAACACCATCGGCGTCAACAGTGTGGCCGTGGCCCTGGTGATGGGCGGCACCACCGCCCTGATGCTGGCGTTTGGCCTGCTGCCCCACCTGCGCACGGCCCTGATCTCCAGCGGTGTCACCTTCGTTGGCTACGGCGCGCTCACGGATTGGTATGTCCCCAGTCGCTGGATCGACTACCTGATGGGCTGCGGACTGGCGCTGCTGGTCTGCCTGCTGGTGCGTCCGGTCTCGGCACTGCGGCGCTTCCGCCAGCTGGCGGAAGCCATGCCTGGGCACTCCGGCGGCCTATCTCCCGAGCTGGCCGGCCTGCTGCCCAGCGCCCTGGAGGAGGCCCGGGTGCTGGGCCAGGAACGGGAGTTCCGGCGGCTGCTGGCCCAACTGCAGACCTGAGCCCCGAGCGGCAGGACCAGATGGGCAGCCATCGCCTGAACGGTTCGCCCGGGCGCGCTCGATCCGCTGGAGCTCAGCAGGGCGGATCCACTCCCTGATCATCGAAGCTCCGGCAAATGGCCAGTCGCAGGGCCGCACTGACGGCACCGGCCCTCAAGGGGTCATTGATGGACACCGTGAGGCTGTAGTGATAGCGATCCGGGCCGAACTCCTGCAGCCTTGCCTGCGGTGGAGGATCGGCCAGCACCTCGGCCAGGGTTGCCGCAATCGACTCCAGCAAACCCACAATCTGTTCCGGCGGCCAGCGACGGGGCACAGCCAGATTGATCGTGCAGCGCCGCAAGCGATCGCTGCGGGTGTATGTGGTGGTCGCGGTGGTGAAGAAGGTCTGGTTGGGCACCACCAGCTCGGCGTTATCGCTGCTGCGCAGCAGCGTGGTGGCCCGCGGCCCGAGGCGGCGCACCTCACAGGCCTCATCGTCATGGATCAGCACCTCGCCGGGCCGCACCGACCCCTCGATCAACAGCCAGAGGCCACTGACGATGTTGGAGAACACCTCCTTGATGCCGAAGCCCAGGCCTACCGAAAAGCCCCCAGCGATGGCCAGCAGACCGGTCTGATTGATGCCCAGCCGCTGCAGCGCCCAGATCAGGCCAAGGGCGACGATGGTGTACTGCAGGATCTGATCCAGGGCCCGCCGGCTGCCCTCCGTGAGCCCCAGAGCATGCTTGAGCAGCGCGCTCAGCCAGGCTGAGGGCAGGGGCATGCCCACCAGCAGCAGATAAAGCAGGGCCAGCACCTGGGCCAAATCACCGAGGTTGATGGCACTACCGAACCAGATCCCCAGGGGCAGGTCAGCCAGATCATCAAGGCTGCCCAGGTCCTGAAGCACCTGCAGCAGCACCAAGGCAAAGAAACAGGGCCGCAGCAGGCGACTGACCAGGAGCTGGTACTGAACCGCAGGCAGACGGGGCCGCAGAACCCGCCCCTCCAGCAGACCAAGCAGCAACCAGCCCAGGCTCACCTGGGCCGCCAGCAGCACCAGCCCGTTGCGCTGAGCGGTCAGGGACAGCAGCAGGGCTAACGTCACCAGTCCGGCCAGCGGCAACAGGCCCCGGGGCAGACGCCGCGCCGGCAACCAGTGGCGCCGCAGCTGCAGCACCACCAGCAGCCAGCCACCGCTCAGCAGCAGCTGTTCGAGCACGAACGGGCGATGCAGAAAGGCCAGCCAGGCCAACACCACATTGAGCAGCACGGCCATCAAGGCTTGGACTCCAACTTGAGCAGCACCTCAGCCCCCTGACGGGGGGAGAACACCCCCTCCATCACCTGGGAGATCACGCTTTCGATGATCGGCAGGATCCTGGCCATGCGGGCCGTGGCGAGGGAGGGCTCACCGTTGACGGAGGTCTGTTGATATTGCCGCTGTGCTTCGGCCAGGGCCGCCAGAAGGCCGGAACTGGCCACCGGAATGGCCGCGAAGCGATTCACCGGCACCAGCACATGGCTCTTCAGGGCGAGGCCCCGCTGGACCCCGGGATCCAGGGTGAAGCGTGCAAAGTCGATGGCGAGCCGCCGTTGATGGGCCGAGGAATCGGCCCCGAGCGCCCAGACCCTCAGTGTGGTGTAAGGGCTGGGTAGGCCGCCTGGACCGGATGGCAGGGGCGCCACACCGAGCCGCTTGCCCATGGCCCGCTCCAATCTCGGGATGGCCAGGCTGAAACAGGGAATCCAGCTCAGTCGCCCGGACTCCAGCCCCTGGGCCAGCTCCTCGGGCCCGGAGGCCAAATCGACCCGGCTCAGCTGGGCGGCCTGCCGCAGCCAGGACAACCAGGCCACGATCGCCAGGCGATCCGGCTCCCGTTCCGCCGCCGTGGGTCGCGTCCCCGTCAGCAAGGGAAGCAGAGCCTGGCGGGCGCCAAGGGCACCGACACTCCACCAGAGCCCCACCGGATCGACGGACAGGCCGATCGGCTGCCCTGCCGCCGCCAGCGCCAGCAGGGATTCGGTGCTGGCCGGGGGCTCGGCCACCAACTGGTTGTCGTAGCAGGCCAGGCTGGGCTCGCTGAACACCGGCACACCAGCGAGGCCGAGGGGGGTCTGCACGCCATGGAGCGCCCGTGTTTCGACGGAGGCCACGCTGGCCTGCAGCTCGGCGCTGAGCGGCAAGGGACTGGTCAGGCCCTCCGTCAGCAGTTCCTTGGCCGTGGTGCCCCGCACCAGCAGCAGATCCGGTCCCAGTCCCTGACGATGGGAGCGGGCCAGCTCGTCAGCAAGGTTTGCCTCCGGCACCACCGCGAACTGCACATGCACCTCTGGATGCACCCGGGCAAAGGCCTTCAGCAACGGCGTCCAGATGCGGCCACCGCGAAAGTCCGCCGCGAGCCACTCCATACCGGGGCTGAGGGCGAGCGTCACATGCAGGGTTTGCCGGCGAAGCAGGGGCAGGGACTGACAGCCCGTCAGCGGCAGCAGCAGCGCCAGAGTCAGCAGGCCAGCAGCGGGGGCGGCGAAACGCCTGCATCCCTGGTGTGGGAGCCATGGCAAGCCGGAAAGCCAGGGCAGACAGAGACGGGTACTGAACACAGGCCCCGGGCTGAGTGAGGGCATTCTGCTGGCTGGCCCACGCTGGAAGAAAGTCTGCCACTTCTAATAACGCAGGCCACTGGTCTTCTCAGCGGCCAGAGCCCACGATTGAGTCTGCAAGGCTCCACCAATCCTTGAGAATGAGGCCATTGACTCCATGACACCAAGCACCAATTCCCGTGTCCCCTACTGGAGGGTCTGGCGGGACGCCGAAGGCATCAGCCACCAGCACCAGGCCTGGGTGGAGAACTTCGAGCTCACCCATCTGGCGGACGGCATGGTGGACATCTGGCGCACCCCCACCGAGGGGGGCACGTCCGGCATCCTGTTTCTTCACGTCGTGCCTGGGGTGACCTACGACTGGCACGAAAATCCCAGACCCCAATGGATCGTGGCGCTGTCGGGCCGCTGGTTCGTGGAAACCATGGACGGCCATCGCGTCGAGATGGCCCCCGGAGAGCTCTCCTTCGGCGGCGACCAGGGTTGCCGCTGCCTGGACGGCAAGCAGGGCCATCTCTCCGGGACAGTGGGCAGCGAGCCGGCCGTGCTGATGCTGATCCAGGTCGAGCAGGCCCCCGCCGATCCGTTGGTGCCGGCCTGAGCGCCAACACGGCCAGCGCCGACAACGCTGCAGCCCGTGACAGGCCCAGGGGTGAGCTGGTGTTTGTCGGCTAAGTTGCCCAATCCGCCTGAAGTTTCCCCGCCATGGCCGAACCCCTTCCCCTGCTGCTGCGCGCCGCCCGAGGTGAGCAGGTGGAGCGGCCACCGGTGTGGATGATGCGCCAGGCGGGGCGTTACATGAAGGTCTACCGCGATCTGCGCGATCGCCATCCCGGCTTCCGGGAACGTTCGGAAAATCCTGATCTCTCCTATGAGATCTCGATGCAGCCCTTGCCCTGCCCTTTGTGGGCGAGGTGCTGGGCCGCCTGCGGGCCGACGTGGGCAATGCCGCCGCGGTGCTTGGCTTTGTCGGCGCCCCCTGGACCCTGGCGGCCTACGCCGTCGAGGGCAAGAGCTCCAAGACCTATTCGGTGATCAAGGCCATGGCCTTCCGGGAGCCGGCCTTGCTGCACCAGCTGCTGGGCCTTCTGGCCGATTCGATCGCCACCTATGTGCGCTACCAGATCGATTCCGGCGCCCAGGTGGTGCAGCTGTTCGACTCCTGGGCCGGCCAGCTCAGCCCGGTCGACTACGACACCTTCGCCGCCCCTTACCAGAAACGGGTGATCGACCAGGTGAAGGCTACCCATCCAGACACCCCCTTGATCCTCTATATCTCCGGCAGCGCCGGGGTGCTGGAGCGCATGGCCCGCACCGGCGTTGACATCATTTCCCTGGACTGGACCGTGGACATGGCTGAGGGTATCGCCCGGCTGCCGGAGCACATCGGCGTCCAGGGCAACGTCGATCCCGGCCTGCTGTTCGGCACCCCCGAAGGCATCCGCGACCGCATTCTCGACACGGTGCGCAAGGCCAGGGGCCGCCGCCACATTCTCAACCTGGGCCACGGCATCCTGCCCGGCACCCCAGAAGACAACGCCCGCGTCTTCTTTGAGACCGGCAAGGCCGTCAACGACCTGCTGGGAGCAACCGTTTGAGCGGCGCCCGGATCCTGATCACCGGAGCCGCCGGCTGCGTCGGTCAGTACACCGCTGAGCGCCTCTACCACCACAGTGACGCCCACCTGCTGTTGCTACTGCGCGATCCCAGCAAACTGACGGCGGTTCCAGCCGATGATCCGCGCATCACCCTGTTGGTGGGCGACCTGCGCGAGCTTGGGCCCCATGCCGCCGCGATCGCCAGCGCCACCCGCATCATCCACACCGCCACCGCCTGGGGCGACCCGGAACGAGCCCGGCAGGTGAACGTGGTGGCCGTCAAAAAATTGCTGCGGCTCGCCGATCCCGGGCGGCTCGAGCAGGTGNNNNCTCGAGCAGGTGATCTATTTTTCCACCGCCAGCATCCTCGATCGCAATTTGAAGCTCCTGCCCGAGGCGATGGCCTACGGCACCGAATACATCCAGACCAAGGCCCAGTGCCTGCAGGACCTGGAGGTCCATCCGCTGGCGGAGCGGATCGTCGCTGTCTTCCCGACCCTGGTGTTCGGCGGTCGGGTGGTGCCGGGGGATCCCCACCCCACCAGCTATCTAACCGCCGGGGTGAAGGAGGCGATTCCCTGGCTGTGGCTGGCCAAGTGGCTGCGCACCGACGCCAGCTTCCACTTCATCCACGCCGCCGACATCGCCACGGTCTGCTCCCACCTGGCCACCAGCCCCCACGGCCCCAACCCCGAACCGGGGCAGGGAGCAGTGCGCCGGCTGGTGCTGGGCCAGGCGCCGATCACGATCAACGAGGCGGTCGCCACTCTGGTGCGCTGGCGTCTTGGTTGGCTGCCAGGCGTCGGCATCGACCTGCAGGGCTGGCTGATCGAGGCATTGATCAAGCTGCTGCGCATCGAGGTGAATGCCTGGGATCGCTTCTCGATCCGCCAGCGCCACTTCGTCCACGACCCGGTGAGCCCCCCCGAGCGCTTCGGGCTCAGCAGCTACGCCCCCACGCTGACGTCCGTTCTGGAGGCGGCAGGGGTGCCCCATCGCGGCCGGTTGCCCGGCTGAGGATCGGCCCCGGCGAACCGACAGGGGGGGCAGCCACAGGCAGGCATCAGCCAGAAGTTACGGGGTTTTGTTGCAAATGCAGCCCGCGGCCCCGAGCCCGCCCCGTAGCCCCGTAGCTTGATCGAGTTGACGTGCCCTGCTGCACCACCATGCGTCGTCTCCTTTCCCTGTTTTCTCTCTGCCTGGCGCTGCTGCTGGGTGCCGCCCCGAGTTTCGCCGCCGATGCGGCCCACGGCGGCCAGCTCTTCTCGGCCAACTGCGCCGCCTGCCACATGGGTGGCGGCAACGTGGTCAACGCTGAGCGCACCCTCAAGCAATCGGCTCTCGAGGCCTATCTGGCCAACTACAGCGCTGGCCATGAGGCCGCCATCGTCACCCAGGTGACCAATGGCAAGAACGCTATGCCCGCCTTCGGCGGCAAGCTCAGTGCCACTGACATCCAAGATGTCGCCGCCTACGTTGAAGCTCAGGCCACTGCTGGCTGGTCCTGAATCCAGGTTTCCTGATGCTCCGGCTTCATGGTTTGCCTGAAGCAAGCCAATCAAACCTCCAAGCCCTGGTGACCCCAGGGCTTTTTGCTGTCTGGAACCCAGGGGCTCAGTCCGATCCCGAGCTATCTCTGTGCCCGCCTTCCCCGTCCCATTACTGCGGGCAGGGTCCAAACGCACCGGTGGTTACGACTCACGGAGTGAGCGACATCATCGAAACAACCTCTGCTCCCTGGGCTGCATCCGTACGCCAGTGGCTCCACCCCTGAGCCCCTGACTTCAGCCCTGGGCCGGCGTGCCGCGCCGCAGGGCCAGCACCGCCAGGTAGAGATCCTCCGGCACCTCCCGGATGTCGTACTCCGAGGGCAGCACCCCATGCACATGGAGATGAACAGCCAGCCAGCAATTGCGCTCGGGGTCGTTGCCGGTGGCATCAAAGGCCCGGGAGGCTTCCGCCAGCTGCTGGATCAGTTGGGGGTCGGCGGCGGCAAAGCTCATGGGGAGGGAACAGACTTGCGCCGCATGCAAACCGCCGATCCGAGCATCATGGCCGGGCCCGACCTTCTCAGCTGCCGACCGATCGCGGTCCGGGCGATCACCATCTCCGTGTTCAATCCCATCGCGTGCTCGCTCCACAGAGCCGCTATCAGCAGCGGCACCAGCCTTGGCCTGCTCGGACTGGCTCTGCTGAGCCTGGGCATCTTCGGCGCCCACCAGGCGCGGGCCCAGCCCCTGTCGCCGAATCAGCCTGAGGCGATCCGCGTCCGCGGCATCCCGCCGGCCCCATGCCCGTTGCTGGTGCCTGCCAGTGATCGCGCCCTGCAACCGCTGCGGATCGCCCCCAGCCAGGTGGCGATGAAGAACAGCATGGGTTGTCTGTCCCCAGCCGATGCCTCTCTCTACGGCCGCGATGGCTGCCCGGTGAAGCTCTGCAAACTGCCCCAGGGCACCGTACCCCTGCCCCAGCGCTGAGCTGCAGCGGATCGTCCCGTGAAGCAAAGGATCGGTTTGCACGCCAAAACGGGACGGCCGGCCCAACCTGAAGGGTGAGGGCCGAACCAGCTGGTTCGGTGCTCCACCGCAACCGTTCCGGCCAGCGGCCATACGGTTCCTCTAACGACTCCTCACCGGAGGCATCCGCATGCATCCCACCGCCGAACAGTTCACCGAGAAGGCCTGGGCCGCCATCGTCGCCGCCCAGCAGCTGGCGCAGCAGAAGCGCCAGCAGCAGATGGAGAGTGAGCATCTGCTCTCGGCCCTGCTCGTGCAGCAGGGTCTGGCGGGGCGGATTTTGGAGAAGGCCGGCGTGGATGTGGCCAGCCTCAGCCAAAAGGTGGAGGCCTACATCGCCGGCCAGCCCTCGCTGAGCGCTCCGCCCGACAACGTCTACCTGGGCAAGGGACTCGACCAGGTGCTGAACCAGGCCGATGCCCTGCGCAAGACCTATGAAGACAGCTACATCGCCATCGAGCATCTGCTGCTCGCCCTGGCGATCGACGATCGCTGCGCCAAACAGCTGTTCTCCCAGGCCGGCACCAACGCCGAGAAGCTCAAGCAAGCAGTCCAGGCCGTGCGAGG
>JAPLID010000113.1 GCA_026389285.1 Cyanobacteriota bacterium | reverse complement strand
GTCGGTCCAGGTTGGATAGCCCATGATTGGAAAATTTGACTCCACTCAGCCTATATCTCCTCCCTGCTATTGGCGCGAAGGCACTGGTCGTGATCAGGGATCGCCTTGCTCTTGGGATAGCCGTGATCAAACTTTGCTCACAGGATCGCCGCGCGCAGCCTGCGCCAGGGAGAGCTGCAGCCGGGCGGCATTGGCGGGAGAGCGCAGCAGATCGATCGTCTCCATCAGGCTGTTGTCGGTGTCAATCGACATCACCGCCGCTGTTCGTCTTCGGCTTCCGCCTGTTCACTGAGACGCCGAAAGTAATCAGGATCGGCACCGCCCGGAACCGCATCCCGGCGCCGACTTGCCTTGCGGTAGCGCAAGTGATTCCAGCGCATTTGTAGCTCCTCCAGCAGCGAAAGCTCACTGCCTGGAGACCTGGCCAACCCGGCAAAGCCGGCAGCCAACGCCAGGCAGGCCACGCTGGTGCGGACGATGTCGCCCACCAGGGCCCAGGGGCTGGCGGGCGGGGCACTGCCGCGGGCGCGTTCGAGCCGGCCGGAGGCCTGGTCGAGAAGGGAGGCGATCCGACTGCGCAACACTGGCAGGGGCAGACTGCGATCAGCCGCATCGAGGCGGGGGCCGTCCAGGGGAGCCAGCCGTTGCTCCAGCTCGGGGATGCTGCTGGCGCTGCTCACCACCTTGCGCATCTGCTGCAAGCGCTCCGTGGCACGCCGCAGGCCGCCGTTTGCGGCCAGGGCCTGGCTCTGCTGGCGTTGCAGGTTGGCGGTAGCCAGCAGCGGAGCGAGGAGCAGATAGCCGATCGCCACGGCCGCCGCCAGTTGGGCGGCGAGGCGACGACGTTGCAGCAGCAGCGGATCCTGGGGATCAAGGCTGGCGGCGACATGGAGCAGCACCAAGCCGATCAAGGGGAAGGGGGAGGCATTGATCAGTGCCCCGCCCACCCGCAGCTGCCAGGCGGCATCGAGCAGACGCACCGGCAGTAGCGAGGTGGAGAGGATCGTGAGAAACAACATGATCAACACCACACCCGCCAAGCCAACGCCGCGGGCAATGGGGGAGGGCAGCGATCGCGAAGATTCGGAGCTGGCAGGCATCGGGCGGGATCAGGGCGTTGGAGAAATCAGACGGGGGCTCAGCTGACCAAAAGGATCGAAACCGTGGCCAAAACACTGTGTGAAAAACTGGACAACAACAGCCGATAAAAAAGCCCCTCTCCGGGAGAGAAGGGCTGGGTGTTGCAACGAGCCTCGATTCAAGCCAGAGACTTGATCCTGCGCCTCAGCCGACGACTCCAGCCGAACGCAGCACCGGCGCCGAAGAGGGGCAGAGGGCCTGGGACCGAAGCAGGACCAGGAGAGACGGGAGTGAAGATAAGACTATTAGATGAAGTTGCATCAATGTCTTCGTTAAAAATAGAAAAATCAGTTTTAGTAAGTTTTGGGTACAGTGAAGAGAATTGGTTCGCTAGATCTAATTCATCGCCATTGCTATTGGTATATCTAATATCTACGCCAGTCACCTGACCTCCGGACACATCAAAGCCATCTGAGAAACCATAAATGGTAAATGGAAGCCAACCTCCAGGGGGAGTGTTCGTTGCCGAGAGAATGGTAATAGTAAGGCCGGTTGTTTGGTCGAGAGTATTGTCAACTAGGCCACTGACGATGCCTGTAACTGTTGCTGGGGTGACAGGATTCCCGCCCCCGGAAAAGCTAAAATTGAAGCTCAGTGCTGAGGCGGCTCCGGCTTGGAGGCAGCTGATCAGCAGCGCAACGCCGAAAGCGGCATGGCCGATGAACTTCTTGAGGTTGTGTGGCCGTGAATGTATTTCTGCTAAGTAGCTTGACTTGGGAACCACTGAGGTCAGCTTCTCCTTGATCGAGGTTTGAATAGTAGCCACTGGAAGTAACAAGATCCCAGTTATTTTGCTGCCCCCCCGAAAGTGGCCGTGACGCCGTGCCAGTTTAATAATTGGCACACTATCTACGGGTCTATGGTCCCCTGGGTTTGTGCCGGTTTGTCAACGGAGGTCAGGGCGTCGTCGCGCGGGCAGGGTGTCTCCAGCGGGTGCTGGTTAACACTCCGCGGGACAGTCTCAGGTCAGTTGTTCGCCCGCCCAGTCGAGCAAGGCGGTCGCTGCTTCCAAGGCGGCGGCGGCGTCCTCGGGGCCGAACACATCGGCCGGCAGCTCATCGCCGAGGGCATCCGGATAGCGGCTGGGATCGTAGAGGTTGTGGAGCAGGCGAGCGCTCTCCAGGCTCATGGGAAGTGGCTGCCTGCCAGCAGGGGAATCGCCTCCAGCACCGCCTCATAGGCATCGAGCACACGGCAGTGCTCAAGGCCCATCACCAGAAGATCCACATCCGACCGCCGGCTGGCCGTACCCCGTGCCCAGCTGCCGAACAGCCAGAGGCCTTCCGGTTGCACCTGCTGCACCAGGGTCTCCAGGGCCGGCAGTAACTGCTCCCGCAGAGCTTCCGGGAGGTTGTCGACCTGGATGCCGCCATCGCATGCCATGGCAGCGGGGTTGTTCATGGGCGGCGCACCCGGCGCCCAGCATCGTCACCCTCACCATTATCAATCGGTCGCCTCGCGGGAGCCCAGGCAGGCCTCCGACTTGCGCAGGATCTCCAGCGTGGGGTGCCCTGGTTTGGCAGGCGATCGAGCACCGTGCTCGCGCGGCGGCGCAGTTCGGGCAGGTTGAGACCCTGATCGGCGGGTTCCAACTGCGGCCTGTGCCGTAGCGAAAGGCGCTGGTGCACACAACGCGCCTGCGCCTGCCCGGCGCGCCAGATCGCCGATCACTGCTGGCGGCACTCACAAGAACGGACGTGCCGGAGTCTTGCTACAGGTTCGCCACGGTGCTGGAGAGGCGGTCCGGTTCGAACCACCACCAAAGCAGAGGAAACCATCTTCCAGGGGCCCGACTGGAACGGGTTCCCATTCGGCCAACTCCTCTGGCGTGATCGGTCCGAACAGTAGATCGTGTTGGCTCAGGGAGCCCAGGCAGCGGCGCCAGACGGGCCCAGGGTTTGCCGGCCTTGGCCAGCAGGATCGTCTCGCCGCTATGGGCGGCATCGATCAGGCGCGAGAGGTGGGTTTTGGCCTGGTGGACATTGACGATCCGCTGCTGGCCTGGCAGTTGCCCTGCAGGGTTTCCTTCCATGCCAATCAACCAAATCTTACTTAGTTTAGTCCATGGCTAAGGCTTCCCGAAATGGCGTGCTCTAAGCCGTCTGAGAAGCCGGCTTAGCATGTGCTGATCATGCACAGAGCACCATGATCCCCGAACGTGCCACCGAACGTGCCACCGAAAGGGTTGCCGTGTTGATGACACCCACTGAAAAGGCTGCCTATGCCGATCGGGCCCACAGCCTCGGGATGTCGCTCGGGCAGTTTTTCCGTGAGGCTGGATCGGCCTACGCCAACCGCAACGCCCAAGCCGACAGCCGCGCCCTGGCTGACGAGGAAGCGCTGGACGCTGCCCTGAAGCAGCTGGAGCTCAGCACCAACCGCACAGAACGGACCCTGGATGCGGCGTTGGCCGAAGTGCGCGCTGCCTTGAGCGCCCAGCCATGAGCGTCTCGGATCGCATCCTCTCGGCGCTGACCACCGTGATCCGGATGAACGACAAGGTGGAGGAGATGGCGGCGTTGATGAAGGAGCAGCAACGCCGCCTCGACGACCTCCATGGCCGGGTGATTCGCCTGGAAACCGTGCTCGAACTGGCCCTCCATCGAACGACCGGAGCTTCCGTCCGTGTGCTGGAAGGGGATGGGAACCCACCTCAGGCCTGAGACGAGGCAGTTCCCCACCCCGGGGCCACCAGCTATCCCAGCCCCAGGGCTCCCCCCGCTGACGCTGGGGCTAGAAGGCGGCAACAGCGTCGAACAGTTCAAGAGCCTCCAGCCGGCGGCTGCGCTCGTCTACATCACGGCCGAGGAAGTCGCGCACCAAGGCATTCACCGAGGTGTTCTGCCGCAGCGCTTCCCGGGCCCGCTGCAGCAGGACGTCGTCAATGGCGAGGGTGAGATTGGCCATGAGCTCAGGCCAGGTGGGTTCCTTGGAGCACGGGCAGCGATCACCAGAGTGTCTGGCAAGGGAAAGTGGCTTGCTGCTGATGACGCTGGGGCTGCTGCCTGGCCCTTTCAGCCGTGGATCTGTTCGAGCTGCTCCACCCAGCTCAGGTCCGCCGTCGCCGTCATCAGGGCCTGGTCGGAGTCGCGCGCATCGAACAGTTCGCTCGGTGGGGTGTCGCCTGGGGGGGAGTGGCTGGTCACGGTCATCCGGATCAGGGTCGATAGCGGCAGGGGTGCGGCAGATAGGGGACCGAGGTCAAAGGATGCCGGACCGGTAGCGGGGCGGGGGCCAGCTCAGCCGGCATGGAGCGGGGCTTGTTGACCGAGCAACCGCGGCGGACACAGAAGTCCGCGATGCGCTCAGCACCGGGGGACTTGCTGCCACCGGGATAGCCGTGCACCAGCAACTGGCGGATTTCGCAGCAGGGGGAAGAGGAGGTCATCACAAGAAATGCGAGGGACATCCGCGTCAGGCCTCGGCTGTAGCGAGCCAACGGGGCGAGAGGGCCAGGGCAGCGGTGCAGTTCTTCCCCCTCGCCGATTGTGATGGCTCCGGCCCGTCAGTGCTGCAGCCCTCCGCCAGTGGGGCCGTTCGTCCGCCGCCGGCGGTACAGCATGTCCCGCTGAACCGCAAGGCACCTGGCCCAGCGACCAAAAAAAGAGCCCCCCCTGGGGGCCCCCGCTTGGCGGCCGAATCGACCACGTAGGCGGGAGCAGAAAACCAGCGGGGATTCGTTTCCGCAGCGCCTCGAACTCCCCCGCAATCCGTCAGGCTGGCTGGATCGACTGCTGAGACGCCGTGCTTGTTCGCTTTCTGTCCGGGCCACTGCTGTGCGGGCCACTGCTGGCCTGCCTCAGTGCCCTGGTGTTGCTGCTGAGTGGGGGCCTGCCGGCTTGGGCGGAGTTCAGCCTGCCGCCGCTCCCGTATGCCGCCGGGGCCCTCGAACCGACGATCGATGCCAGAACGATGACAATCCACCACGACCGTCACCACGGTTCCTACGTGGCCAATCTCAATGCCCAGATCAAGGCCTTCCCCGCCCTGGCCGATCTCAGCCTTGACGCGCTGCAGGGCCAGGTGTCGGCCTATCCCGAGGCCGTGCGCAACAACGGCGGTGGCCACTGGAACCACAGCCAGTTCTGGGCGGTGATGGCCCCGGCCGGGCGGGGCGGTGCCCCCTCCCGCAAGCTGTCGGCGGCCATCAACCGGGACTTCGGCTCCCTGGAGGCGATGCAGGCGACGTTCAACCAGGCGGCCGCCAGCCGCTTCGGCTCGGGCTGGGCCTGGCTGATCCGAAGGCCCGATGGCAGCCTCGCCATCACCAGCACCGCCAACCAGGACAACCCCCTGATGGATCTGCCGGGCCTTGAGCGCGGCACACCGCTGCTGGGCCTGGACGTGTGGGAGCACGCCTACTACCTCAACTACCAGAACCGACGCCCCGACTACATCAAGGCCTGGTGGTCGCTGCTGAACTGGAAGGAGGTCGACCGGCGCTTCGCCGAGGCTGGTGGCGCTTCCGCATGATCCCCTCAGGCTTGCCCTGGGCCTGGCAGCGGGACTGAGGACAGCCCCATCGGCCCTGCTCTGCGAATGCAGCCAACCGAACTGCCGCCAAGATTTCGTCGGATTTTCTGCGGATTCTGCCTGTATAGGCAAAGCGGATCTTGCTAAACCAGAGTTTTGGGGAGCAGCTGTTGTACGCCACCTTGCGCGAATACGAAGGGATCGAAGATCCTGAAGATCTGAAGCGCCTGTTGCGGGAAGGCCTGCTGGCCGAAATCGAGGCCCTCCCCGGTTTCGTCTCCTATTACTTCGTCGATGTCGGCGATGCCGGTGACCGGATGATCTCGCTCACCGTCTTCGAAAGCCTTGAGGCGGCCCAGCACTCCAATCGGCTCGCGGCCGAGTGGATCGAACGCTGGATCACCGACAATCCGGCCGCTCCCTCCTTGTTCAGCCGCTTCGATGTGGGGCCCGTGATTTCGAGTGCCCTGGCTGCCGGTCACTGACGATCGGGCGCACAGCCTCTGGGGCTGATTGTTCCGGTCGTGCGAAAGAGTGGAAGCCAGCGGCGCTGCCGCAGGCTTCCCTGACCCCTGATTGCCATGGCGCCCCTGCGTTGTCACCTGTTGATCGGCCCGCCCGCCAGCGGCAAGACCACCCTGGCCCAGGCTCTGGCGCCCCTACTCAGTGCTGCGGGGGAGCCACCTGCTCTGGTGCTTTCCACCGACGTCATCCGCGCTGAGGTGTTCGGCGATCCCGCCGTGCAGGGTCCCTGGCTCGACATCCAGCAGCGGCTGCACCAGCGCCTGATCGAGGCCGTGGCCGAAGGCCGGCCGGTGATCGTTGATGCCACCCATGCCAGGCGCGCCTGGCGCCTGGCGATCACCCAGGCCCTGCCGTTGCCGCGAGCGGTGGAGTGGATCGGCTGGTGGCTTTACACGCCGCTGCCCACCTGCCTGGAGTGGAACGCCCGCCGCCAGCGGACGGTGCCGGTGCCGGTGATCCAGGAGATGGCTGCCGCCCTGGCCGATCCCCACTACGGACCATGCCGGGCCGAGGGGTTCGCGGCGATCTGCGCCGTGGTGCCCTCCCATCACCCGCAGCTGACGCCGGTGCTGGCGGCGGAACTGGCCGCCCTCGACAAGCGCATCCGCTCGGCCCGTGCCCGTGAAAACAAGCTGCGGCTGCATGGTTATTCGCGGCTGCTGGATCTGGAGCGGTTGCTGTTCCTGATCCGGCTGTTGAGCCGCTATCCGGATCTGCAGGCCAGCGATCCCGGCACACAGGCAGAGCTGGAAGCCTGGCTCTCACCGTTGCCGCAGGGGGATCTGGCGGAACGGGCCGCCGCTTTCCTGCGCCATCTGCACGGCGACTGCTACGCCGATGTCACCGCCCTGCGCCGCGATCTGGACTGGCTCGAGGCCAATGACTTCGGCAGTGCTGTGGCGGCGACAGCCCCGATCCAGCTGGCTGAGGCGGATAGCGCCGATCCACGCCTGCAAGGCTCCCACCTGCCAAAGGCCGGTGGCGTGCATGGCGGCCATCCGCCGATGGGTGATGCGGCGGTGTTCCTGCGGGTGATGACGTTGCTGCGCCATCTGCTGCAGACCCCCTTCGATCGCGACCCGTCCAGGGGCAGCAACCTGCATGAGCACCTGATCGCCGCCGTCGCCACCATTCCCGGCGCCTATCTGCCGGGCGAGACGGCAACCCTGCGCAAGGACCTCGAGAAGATCCTCACCCCCTACGGCTTTCGCTCCCGCAACGACAACGTGCGCCACGGCTATGCCCTGGGCACCGCCGTGCTCTCGCCTTCGCAGTTGCGGGAGGTGCACTCGGTGGTGCAGCAGGCAGCCGGGCGCCTGGCCGATCCCTCCGCGCAGGAGCTGCTGGCGGAGCTCGATCAACGCCTCTCCCGGGCCGGCATCGACACCGGCTCCGGCTCGCCGGTGCGCAGCTACGCCCGCCATGCCGTCGTCGATCCGGCCCTGGTGCGTCCCGACTGTCTGGCGGCAGCGAACCGGGCCGAAGCGATCGAGCGGGCGATCTTTGAACAACGGCGCGTCCTGCTGGAACGCCATGCTTCGGCCGCCAGCTTCCCGGGCGGTCCGCAGGGGGAGCTGCGGGTGTGGCCGCTGCAGCTGATCTTTCACAACATCGGCTGGTATCTGATCTATGAGGAGGACGTGATCGGCCGCGAGCAGGGGCTGATCCGTAGCGAACGGCTCGACCGGCTCGCCCTGCGCCGCCAGGAACGGGATCGACGCCGCAGCCCCGAGCAGCATCGGCAGGCCGTGCAGCGCCTGGAGAAGCTGCTGCACCACAGCGGCGGCATTTATTTCGGCGACGACCTGGAGGCCCAGCTGGCCCTGAGCGGCCCCTCGACCAAGGCACGGGCCAGCCAGCTGGAGACCCTGCGTTTCTGCTGCAGCCCCTGGGCCTTCGCCTTCCTGCGGGAGGGCGCCGGCCGCTATCCCCTGGCCCAGACCCGCTTCTCCCGCCCCCTGCCGCAGGATCGCTGGTGGCATCATCCGCAGGCGCCCCATCTCCTCCAGCCCAAGGCCAGCAGCGACAGCCATCCCTACCCGGTGGAGCTCGATCTGCCCCGCTGGACTGTGGCCGCCGACATCGACCTGCGCAACTGGCTGTTCGGCTTCGGTGGCGGCATCCGCATCGAGACGCCCGCAGCGCTGCGGCAGGAACTGATCCAGCGCTGCCGCGACACTCTGGCGGTCCATGGGCTGGGAGTGGCCGATGGGGAAGGGCAGGTCACCACCGATGCGGATGCGACAGAACCGCCGGCGGTAGGGACGCCGGCAACGC
Source organism: Cyanobacteriota bacterium (assembly GCA_026389285.1). Lineage (GTDB taxonomy): Bacteria > Cyanobacteriota > Cyanobacteriia > PCC-6307 > Cyanobiaceae > Cyanobium. Next base: position 3,652 of record JAPLID010000113.1, on the reverse strand, counting down.
CCAAGTCCGAGACAGCTGCACAGGGTGAGCCGGAAGCAGATCCTGCGCCGCGCTTCTTCCCCAATCGCCTGCGCCGTCACTGATGGGGCCAGCGGCCATCACCCGGCGTCGACACCGCAGGTTCATCGCGGTTGAGGCTTTAAACGTCATCCCACCTGAATATCCAGCCGATGGCCGCGACTCAGGCGCCCCTGATCTCCCTGGCAGCTGCGGCCGGTGGTCGCTCCCTGCTGTTGCGCCAGCTGTTCGATGCCGACACCGGCACCTTCACCTAGCTGCTGGCCGATCTCGCCACGCGCCAGGGGTTGCTGATCGACCCGGTGTTCGAGCAGCACCGCCGCGATCTCTCGCTGATCAGCGAACTGGCCATCGATCTGGTCGCCTCGCTCGACACCCACGCCCACGCCGAGCATGGGACCGCCGCAGGCTCCCTGGTGCTGCTCGGCGTGGTCCTCACTCAGTGCGACCGGATCAGGCGGTATCAGCCGCCCTTGACGTTCCGCCGCCGCTGGCAAGGCCACGGCCTAGCAACAGATCGCGGGCGCCGTTGATCAGCTGCATCGTGTCGTGCCGGCCGCCGCGGTCGGGGTGATGTTCGCCGGCCGCCGTTTTCCAGGCCCGGGTGACCGCCTCTTCGCTGATGCGGCCGGAGAGGGGTAGGTGCAGACGCTGGCGGGCCACAATCGCCTCGATGTCAGGGTGCTTGCCCAGAGGGCCCCAGTCGGCCTTGCTGAGGGCTGGGCTGCGCTTCTTGCCGCCCTTGCGCCGCGAGGGCCGGCCAACGCCGCCACCGAAGCCGCGGCGCTCGCCCTCAGGGCTGTCGGCAGCCGGGCCCGGATCGCTGGCCTTGGCAGGGGTGACCACCAGCGCATCCGGCCGCTCGCGTTTGGTCTGGGGCATCATCTTCACCATTCCTGCCCTCAGTTTCCTGCATCACCCTCGCGGCCGGTCGGACCAGTTGGTCAGCAGAACAGCATGGTTGGGCAACAGAACCGCTCAGACCCTCCGGTGACGGCTCCACCCGCCCTTCTCGAGCGGTGCGGGCGACCCAGCCTTGGACGCGGTGCAACAGAGAACACATCTGACGTGGCCGGAACGGTCCGCTGGATCCAAGCTCCGTTGGTTCCTGCTTATCTGCCGGTCATGACGTCCGCCGCCGCCGCCACGTCCGCCGCCACTGCCACAGCCACTGCCACAGCCACCGCGTGGCTGGCCAGTTTCGAGTCGGCCCTGCAGGAGCGCCGGATTGAAGCGGTGACGGCCCTGTTCGGCGCGGAGTGCTTCTGGCGTGATCTGGTGATCTTCACCTGGAACCTGCGCACCGAGGAGGGTCCCGAGGCGATTCGCGCCATGCTCGAAGCCCGGCTGGACGATGGAGCCCCGCGGGGTTTCACGCTCAAGGGCGAGGCCAGCGCCAGTGAGGGCCTGGTGGAGGCCTGGTTCCATTTCGAGACCCGACTGGCGCGCGGGATCGGCCAGGTGCGCCTGCGCGAGGGCCGGGCCTGGACCCTGTTCACGGCGATGGAGGAACTGAAGGGCCACGAGCAACACCTGGGCTCGCAGCGCCCCCCGGGCGCTGAACATGGCATCCATCCCGGCCGCCACAGCTGGGCGGAACGGCGCGCCGCGGAGCGGCAAGACCTCGGCACCTCCGAGCAGCCCGAGGTGGTGATCGTCGGCGGCGCGCAGGCGGGCCTGAGCCTCGCCGCCCGCCTGCGCCAGCTGGATGTGCCCACCCTGGTGGTGGAGAAACTGCCCCGCCCCGGCGATCACTGGCGCAACCGCTACAAGACACTGTGCCTGCATGATCCCGTCCACTACTGCCACCTCCCCTACCTGCCCTTCCCGGAGACCTGGCCGCTCTACACCCCGAAGGATCAGCTGGCGGACTGGATGGAGGCCTATGTCAGGGTCATGGACCTCAACGTCTGGGGCTCCTGCCCGGCCCGGCGGGCCCGCTTCGACTCCCAGGAGCAGCGCTGGGAGCTGACCGTGGAACGGGAGGGAACAACCCACATCCTGAAGCCGCGCCAGTTGGTGTTTGCCACCGGTGTCGCCGGTTACCCCAACGTGCCAACCATCCCCGGTGCAGAGACGTTCCTGGGGGATCAACACCATTCCACACGCCATCCAGGTCCGGATGCCTACGTAGGCAAGCGCTGTGTGGTGCTTGGTTCCAATAACTCCGCCCATGACATCGCCGCCGCCCTTTGGGAAAGCGGCGCGGCGGCGGTGACAATGATTCAGCGCAGCTCCACCCTGGTGGCGCCGATGCCGGCCCTGGAGAAGTTCGCCTTCGCCGGCTCCTATTCCGAGCAGGCTCTTGCGGCTGGCATCAGCACGGACGATGCCGACATGACAACGGCCTCGATTCCTTATCGCCTGCTGCCCCAGTGGCAGAAGCCGATCTATGACGCCATGCGCCGGGAGTACGCCGACCTCTACGCCCGGCTCGAAGCGCGGGGCTTCCTGCTGGATTTCGGTGCCGATGACTCCGGCGTGTTCATGAAATTCCTGCGGCGTGGTTCGGGCTATTACCTCGATGTGGGTGCCTCCGAGCTGGTGGCCGATGGCCGCATCGGCCTGCGCAGCGGCGTCACGATCGAACGGATCACGCCCCACACAGTGGTGCTCAGTGATGGCGACGAACTAGAGGCCGATCTGGTGGTCTATGCCACCGGCTTCGGCTCGATGAACCGCTACCTGGAGGAGCTGATCTCCCCGGACGTGGCCCACCGCCTCGGCAAAGTCTGGGGGCTGGGCTCGGAGACGGCCAAGGATCCCGGCCCCTGGGAGGGGGAACTGCGCAACATGTGGAAGCCCACCCCCGTGGCGAACCTCTGGATCCACGGCGGCAATTTGCATCAGTGCCGCCACTACTCGCTCTATCTGGCCCTGCAGCTCAAGGCACGCCAGGCAGGTCTGGACACACCGGTCTACGAACCGGCGCCCAGCCATCACCCGTTCTGAACTCCAATCTGCCCGGCTGGCCCACCTCTGAGCGAGGCGGCTATCAGCAGCTAACGGCAGCGCTGGTCCAGGGCCTTGATCAACCGTGGGATGGCGTCCGCCTGCCCCTGCAGGGCAAACGCCTCCCGCTCCACGGCCGTGTTGCCGTGGCGGTAGTTGTTGACCAGGATCCCGCTGATCTCCCTGGACACCACCGGCAGCAGCGGCAATGTCCAGCCCACGGGTGCCAGCACCCCATGGGGACAGCTCTGCACCGCATGGGTGGCCTCATGCAGAAACACCTGGGTGCCGATCCCGAGCTCGAAGCTCAGCGGCGCAATCCAGAGCGTGCGGGTGCGGAGCACGAATTCGCCGTAGTTGCGCCGGTTAGCAGGGGGAGCCAGCATCACCTTGAAGCCATGGCGCTGCAGAGCCTGCACCAACGGCCTCAGTTGCAGCGGCAGGGCGGCCATGGGTGCTCCGCCGACGGGCTGAGTGGAACGCGGAGGACTTGAAGCCAGGACGATCGCTGGGATCGAGTGGGCCGGCAGACCTGCCAGCGGTCCCGGGGGTGGGGTCGGGAGTGAAACAGCTGCGAGCATGGGACCAGCTTGACCTGAGGCAGCTTGTGCAGAAGGCCGGTTGCGTTCACAGTGGACGCCAGCACCACCAGCTTTGCCATCTGAACTGGCATCTGAGCTGC
>JAPLID010000013.1:963-5410 GCA_026389285.1 Cyanobacteriota bacterium | reverse complement strand
GGGCACCGGCAAGCAACACGGCAAGCGCCATCCCACCCTGCTGGACAATGTGGTGGTGGGAGCCGGGGCGAAAGTGCTCGGCGCGATCACCGTGGGCTCCAACACCCGCATCGGCGCAGGGTCGGTGCTGCTGCGCGATGTAGGACCCGACAGCACAGTGGTGGGCATACCTGGGCGGGTGATCCATCAATCCGGCGTCCGCATCGATCCGCTGGCCCATTCCGCCCTGCCGGATGCGGAGGCCCGGGTGATCCGCAACCTGATGGAACGCATCGACAGCCTGGAAAACGACCTGGCCCGTACCCAGGCCTGCCTGCGCGAGGTGGCGGCAGGGAGGCCGCTGGCAGAGCCCTGCACGGGGCGTGCACAAAATCTCAAGGACCGGGAGATCCTGGAGTTCCTGGGAGACGAGACAGATATCGATCAACCGTCCGAGTTAAGACCCTGAAATCAACCGATACTAAGCAACACTTTGATCAAGCGACGACATCCTGCGGGGCCTGGGGCTGGAACATAAACATGGAGTAAATAACATTTCGGCGCATCTGGATCATCATCTCCAGGAACATGTCATAGCCTTCATTTTTATACTCAATCAATGGGTCCTTCTGGCCATAGCCACGCAAGCCAACCGATTCCCGGAGGCTATCCATAGCCTGCAAGTGTTCACGCCAAAGGGTATCGATCTGCTGAAGTATGAAATAGCGCTCCGCTTCTCGCATCAGCCCCGGCCGCATCTGCTCCACCTGACCCTCCTTGATGTCGTAAGCATTACGCATCTGCTCCTGAAGGAAAGCCTTGAGCTCATCAACGGACAAGCCAAGAAGCTGGCTGGGGGAAAGATCCTCTAGCAGATACACAAACTCCTTCACCTTCTGAACCAAACGGTCCAAGTCCCATTCTTCAGGTGGCAGATCAGGATTAACATAGGCTTCTACAATATCATTAACAGTACGTTCACCATAGCCAATGACCTGCAGCTTTAGCTCACGGCCCTCGAGCACACGCCGCCGCTCTGTGTAGACGGCTTTGCGTTGATTGTTCATAACTTCATCATATTCAAACACCTGCTTGCGAATATCATAGTAATAAGTTTCCACCTTCTTCTGCGCACCTTCAAGTGAGCGCGTCAGCATGCCTGACTCAATCGGCATATCTTCTTCAACGCGGAACGCGTTCATTAATCCAGCCACGCGCTCACCACCGAAAATACGCAACAGATTATCTTCCAAAGACAGGAAGAAGCGTGTGCTGCCGGGATCCCCCTGACGGCCAGCACGACCCCGCAGTTGATTGTCAACCCGTCGAGATTCATGGCGCTCAGTGCCGATCACATGCAGGCCACCCGCCTCACGAACCCGGGAATCCTCCTGCCTGACAACAGCGTCATACTCTGCTTTGACAGTGGCGATCAGATCGCGCAAAGTCTGAATCTGAGGATCGTCGATGGGTGCCTTCTCGGCCGCCAAGGCAATGCGATCCTCCAACTCGAGCACCGTGAGCGTGCGATCTCCCCAGCTGCTGACGAGCTGGCGGACCATAGCCAACAACGCCTCGTCGGCTTGGTCGGACAGGGTGCAGGGGTAGAGGTTACCCATGGCCCTCACCTCCGAGGGAGCCGTCGAAAGAGCTGAGCCGCTACCGAAGCCGCCCCCACCTTCGAGCTGCCGCTGCAATGGAATCGGAGGCTTGTGACCTTCTTCGGGACGCACAAGCCGCGGCAGCAACACCTCCCGTAGCTTGAGGCGCGCCATGTAGTCACTATTGCCACCGAGAATAATGTCAGTGCCTCGACCGGCCATGTTGGTGGCAATCGTCACCGCACCAAGGCGACCGGCCTGGGCGACGATCTCGGCCTCTCGTTCAACATTTTCCGGCTTAGCATTGAGAAGGTTATGAGGTACCTGCTGCTCAGCCAATAGTGCCGATAACAGCTCTGACTTCTCAACGCTGGTGGTGCCTACGAGTACCGGCCGACCAGTCTTATGGATTTCAGCGGTTTCAAGGGCAACAGCCCGCCATTTGGCAGGTTCACTTTTGTAGACCTGATCGGTCCAGTCGCCGCGAGAGCGAGGCCGATTCGTTGGAACGATGGCGACTTCAAGTTTGTAAGTCTTTTCAAATTCCACCTCTTCGGTCTTAGCCGTGCCGGTCATACCGGCAAGACGTGGGTAGAGAAGGAAGAAGTTCTGATAAGTGATGCTGGCAAGGGTCTGGGTTTCGGGCTGAATTTCCAGGTCCTCCTTGGCCTCGATCGCTTGGTGCAGGCCATCACTCCAACGCCTACCCGGCATCACCCGCCCAGTGAATTCGTCGACAATAACAGCGTCGCCAGAACGAACAATGTAGTTAACATCCCTAACAAACAACTCCTTGGACTTTAGAGCATTGTTGACAAAATGCGCCCAAGGGTCAACGGGGTCATACAGATCCATAACCCCTAACAATTGCTCCGCCTTGGCGAAACCCTCATCCGTGAGGGTGACATTGCGCTGCTTCTCATCGACCTCATAGTCACCCTCAGGGTCGATCCCATCCTTACCCATCTCAGCTGCCTTCTCAAGCTGATCAGCAATGGACGCGGCACGGCGATACTTTTCCTGAGGTCGCTCGACCTGACCCGAAATAATCAAAGGTGTACGGGCTTCGTCGATCAGGATCGAATCAACCTCGTCGATGACGCAAAAATGGAAGTCACGCTGCACAACTTCGGCGATGTCATTCGCCATATTGTCGCGCAAATAGTCAAAACCGAGCTCGGAATTGGTGGCGTAAGTAATGTCACATCCATAGTTGCGACGTCGCTCTGAAGGAGCCATGTCTTGCTGAATCAAGCCCACAGACAATCCCAAGAAGCGGTGTATCTGACCCATCCACTCAGCATCGCGCCGGGCAAGGTAGTCATTGACGGTGACCACATGCACACCTCGCCCCGTCAAAGCGTTGAGGTAGGCAGGCAGGGTCGACACCAACGTCTTGCCCTCGCCGGTTTTCATCTCGGCGATCTGACCGTCATGCAACACCATGCCACCAATGAGCTGCACCTCAAAGTGACGCATGCCGAGCACCCGCTTGCCAGCCTCACGCACCACGGCAAAGGCCTGGGGCAAAAGCTCATCGAGGAGCTTGCGTTCGCGGGCGACGATCGCCTCACTGTTGCCGCCCATGCCGCGGGCGTTCTCAACCTTTTGACGAAATTCGGTCGTAAGGCCCCGCAGCTGGTCGTCGCTGAGGGGGGTGATGTCCTCCTCGAGCAGATTAATATCCAAAACGAGCGGCTGGAAACGCTTCAGCTTGCGGGCATTGGGATCGCCCAGCAGCAGCTTGAGCATGGGGGAACAACCAACCGAATCGGGCCAGCCTACCACCGCAAAGCCGCCACGACTGGCCCCAGATGCGAGGTGGCGCAAGGGTTCTGCCGGTTCCCGCAGGGTGGTTTACCGCCCAGGGGCCAAGGCCTGGCGGCGCCCCCCACCGCCCCAAGAGACCGGTGCACCCACCCGCCAGCAAGCTTGGATCGGGGGCCTGATCAATGGGAACCAGAGGTTTCACCCGGCCTGGGGCGACGATTCGGAAGGCCGACGAGCAGGCCGCCCTGCACATCCGTGCCCAGCTCCAGCGTTCCCAGCAGCGAGATCCCCACCACCCCAGGGCTGAATCAAAGTATCAAAACGGTCCTGGGCTGGGCTGCCGCATCGTCATCGCCAGCAGCGCCGTGATGTCGTGCATCACCGCCTGCATGCCCGCCCGGATCGACTGAAATCCCCACAATCGCAGCAGGTTGAGGGCTGCCCTCCGCGGCGTGTCCATTGCTCCGGCGCCGTTGCCTCGATAGCGGCGGTCGTCTTCATGGAGCTGGGTGTCACGATACGGTGCCAGCTCTCAAGGCTCCAGCGATCACGCAACAGTTGCAGCAGTGCTTCTGGGGAGGTGCGCAGGCTGGTGAGAAACAGATTGGTGGCCTGAAATGGCTTGCCGTCACGGCTACCGGTGATGCTCACCTCCACGACCCAGCTGGTGCCGCTCCATGTCTCGCGGATGTGCTCTTGAGCCTGTTTTGCTCGTAGAGCCCAGGTGAGGTCTCGGCCGTGGCTGATCTCGTGTTCCGTTGCCACAAAAGGGATGTGGCGCTTTCCCTGGAACTGGCTGCGGATCTGACGATGCAGAGTCTTCTGGTTCGCTCACCGCTTCGCGGAAGGCTGCGCCTACACCGTCAGGAGGAAGTCGGCCCCCTGCTCCTGGAGCTGTCGAAAAACGGTTGCTGCGTGTGCAATGCATCTGCCTGGATCAACACCCCCTCCAGATCGAGCTGGCCCATCAGCTGCTACTGCTTCGCAGAAGCCTGCGGCTAGGAGCCTGTTGCGCATAGACCGTTCCGGGCGAAAAGACCCGATTCGCTCCACGTCAACGTCAAATTCGGTCTCAGGCAGGTCTCGCCGGCTCCCTC
>JAPLID010000013.1:0-852 GCA_026389285.1 Cyanobacteriota bacterium | reverse complement strand
ATTCTCAGTTCGATTCCGGATTGAATCTCCTCGGCGGCAGAAACGTCTCCATTTTCTGCTCGGAGATCTATGCGCAACACGCTCCTAGAGGACCGCCCGCTCGTGGTTCTCGCCGGTGGCGTAGCAGGCCTGACTGATCGCTACGCCCAGCGCAGCTGAGTAGAGGGTCACCTGGGCAATGAATGCTGATCCGCCACCAGCCGTGGCTTCAATCGAGCCCCGCAGCGTCTTGCCGTCACATACCAGCTGCTCGAGATCGCTTGCACCACCAGGGATCTGGGCAATGGTCCAATCTCGGATGGTGGTGCATAGGGCCACCACGTCCACCTGCAGGAAGAAGTATCGGAAAGCCGAATCAGATGGGGGCCGCCTCAGTTCAATCCCCAACTCCTTGCCAAGCACCGCATGGTGGCGCCGAGCGAAACGCTCCAGATCTCGCAGGCTTTCGCAGCCGCTCAGGATCCCCAGCACGGCCACCAGCAGCAGGTACCAGGCGGGAATTCGAACCCCGCGCCGCATCCGGGCGTCTGGGATCGCCTTGAGGAAGCTGATCAGATCGAGATCGGTTGCAGCAGAATCGGCTTCGGGCACAGAGAAGGAGCAAGCTCGCTCAGTGAACCGAATGCTGAGAGCTCAGGCCACGGCGCTTGTGACACACTTTGAATCAGCTCTGGTGTCCGGCCGGATCGGAGCCCGGCCGGAAAAAGCCCGCCAGAATCCATCGATGCCCTGGTTCATCAAGACCGAGTCCATTCACGTTCCCCACGCCGAGGTGGCCCTCCACCTGCGGGCCCATCGCGCCTGGGTGGAGCAGCTGCGCCAGCAAGGGGTGCGGATCAGCAGCGGCTATCT
>JAPLID010000133.1 GCA_026389285.1 Cyanobacteriota bacterium | reverse complement strand
CTGCAGCAATTCACTGCGGCCGATCAGCTCTTCGAGGCGGGCCACGCCAAGCACGCTCAGCAGCTGACGCACCTCTTCCGCCACAAACAGGAAGAAATTCACCACGTGCTCGGGCACGCCGGGGAAGCGCTTGCGCAGGTTTTCCTTCTTGGTTGCCACCCCCACCGGGCAATTGTTGGTGTGGCAGACGCGGGCCATGATGCAGCCCTCGGCGATCATCGCCACCGAGCCAAAGCCGTATTCCTCAGCGCCCAGCAAGGCCGCGATGATCACGTCCCAGCCGGTTTTGAGACCACCATCGGCCCGCAGCAGCACCCGATCGCGCAACCCATTCTCGAGCAGCGACCGGTGCACCTCGGTGAGGCCCAGCTCCCAGGGACTGCCGGCGTGCTTGATCGAGCTGAGCGGCGAGGCGCCGGTGCCGCCGTCGTGGCCGGAGATCTGAATCACATCGGCGATCTCGGCCACCAGCTTCACGCTCACCTTGGCGGCCGGATGCACCTGGTGCAGATCGTGGATCAGCTGGGCCAGGTCTTCGATCGAATAGATGTCGTGGTGCGGCGGCGGTGAGATCAGCGCCACGCCGGGCTTGCTGTTGCGCAGCCAGGCGATGTAGGGATCCACCTTGGGACCGGGCAGCTGGCCGCCCTCACCGGGCTTGGCCCCCTGAGCCACCTTGATCTCCAGCTGCCGGCCACTGCGCAGGTATTCGGGCGTGACCCCGAAACGGCCCGAAGCGATCTGCTTGATCGCCGAGCAGGCCGTATCGCCGTTGCGCAGGCCACGGATCGTCGGGAGGGTGGCGGAATGGCCTTCGCCATCCACGTCCTGCAGCACATGGAAACGGGCCGGATCTTCACCGCCCTCGCCGCTGTTGCTCTTGCCGCCGATGCGGTTCATAGCCACCGCCAGCACCTCGTGGGCCTCTCGGGAGAGCGCCCCCAGGCTCATGCCGCCGGTGCAGAAGCGGGAGCAGATGCTCTCGACACTCTCGACCTGATCGAGTGGCAGGGGCGCCGGAGCGGGCTGCAGCTGCAACAGATCGCGCAGAGCCGTGACCGGACGATTTTCGAGCAGGGTCTGGTAAGTGTGGAAGTGGTCGTAGCCGGGACCGGCCTTGACGGCCGCATGCAGGGCTTTGGCCATCTCCGGACTGTTCATGTGGTACTCGCCACCGGTGCGGTACTGCACGAAGCCCATGAACTCGAGCTTGGAACGATCGAGTTCGGGGAAGGCCTTGCTGTGGAAGCTGAGGGTCTCGCTGGCCAGTTCCGCCAGGCTGAGGCCCGCCAACCGGCTGGTGGTACCGCGGAAGGCCAGTTCGATCAGATCGGCGCCGATACCGATGGCTTCGAAGATCTGGGCTCCGTGATAGCTGGCCAACAGGGAGATGCCAATCTTTGAGAGAATCTTGCGCAGACCATCTTCGAGCGCCTTGCGCACATTGGCCTGGGCCTGATCGGCACTGAGCGCGGGCAGTTTGCCGCGTTCGATCAGGGAGCGGGTCTTGGGATGGGCCAGCCAGTGACGGGTCGTCTCCCAGGTGAGCCAGGGGCAGACCGCACTGGCGCCGTAGCCGATCAGGCAGGCCAGATGATGGGTGCTCCAGCACTGGGCCGTGTCCACCACGATCGAGCACTGCAGCCTGAGGCCGAGCCTCAGCAACCTGTGGTGCACCGCCCCCACGGCCAGCAGCGGCGGGATGTAGGTGGTGCCGGCGCTGAGGCCCTGATGCTCGCCATCGCTGCGATCGGAGAGCACCAGGATCTGGCAGCCGCTGCGCACGGCAGCTTCGGCCTCGAAGCCCAGGCGTTGCACCGCCTGCTCCAGCCCTGAGGGGCCGGATGCCACCGGCAACAAGGTGGACAGGGTGCCCAGGGGCAGACCATGGGAACCCAGGGCCGCCAGCTCGGCTTCGTTGAGCACCGGGGTGGCCAGATGCAACACCGCTGCCCCGGCGGGGTCGGGCCGCAGGGCGGAACCGCGGCGGCCCAGATGCATCTCCAAGCTCATCACCAGCTTTTCCCGCAGCGGATCGATCGGCGGATTAGTGACCTGGGCGAAGCGCTGCTTGAAGTAGTCGTACAAAAGATGGGGCTTGCTGGAGAGCACCGCCAACGGGATGTCATCCCCCATGCAATACGTGGGTTCCTTGGCGGCGCCCGCCATGTCCTCGATCACCAGATCGAAGTCCTCGGCGGTGAAACCGAAGGCGGTCTGCTGCTGCAGCAGATCCAGATCGCCGAGGCGGTGCTCAGGGCTCCAGGGGCCGACCGCCAGGCTGCGGCGATGGTCGGCGAGCCACTCGGCGTAGGGGAAACGGGCCGCTGTCTCCTCCTTCACCTCCCAATTGCGCAGCAGACGCCCCTGCTCGAGATCCACCGCCAGCATCTGGCCGGGGCCGAGCCGGCCCTTCTCAATGATCCGGCTCTCCTCGAGTTCCACCACGCCCGTTTCCGAGCCCATGACCACGTAGCCATCGCTGGTGATGCAGTAGCGGGCTGGGCGCAGGCCGTTGCGATCGAGGGTTGCCCCCACCATGCGACCGTCGCCGAACACCAGCAGGGCGGGACCATCCCAGGGCTCCTGCAGGCCGGCATTGTACTCGTAGAAAGCCTGGATGGCCGGGCGATGCTCCAGGTCTGGCTGGTCGCGGAAGGCCTCGGGCACCAGGGTCAGCAGGCTGTCGGTGATCGGCCGCCCACTGCGCACCATCAGCTCGAGGGTGGCATCGAGGTTGGCGGAATCACTGAAGGCGGCATTGACGAGGGGCCTCAGATCGGCTGCCGCTTCACCCCAGACCGCCTCAAGATTGACTTCGGCCGCACTGGCCCAGTTGATGTTGCCCAGCAGGGTGTTGATCTCGCCGTTGTGGCCGAGCAGCCGCATCGGCTGGGCCAGGGGCCAGCGGGGAAGGGTGTTGGTGCTGAAGCGCCGGTGGTACACCGCGAAGCTGACCGCGAAGCGCTCGTCGCGCAGGTCGGCGTAGTAGCGATCAAGGATTTCGGAGCGCACCATGCCCTTGTAGACGACGGTGCGGGCACTAATCGAGGCAAAATAAAGATCGGTGGCGCCTCCCCCCCAGAGCTCACGCACGCGATCGACGGCACGGCGGCGCAGGCGGAACAGCAGGGCTTCGATCGCATCCACCTCCGCCGCCACCTCAGGCGAGGCGTCGGGCGCCAACAGCAGCCATTGTTCAATCGCCGGCGCGGTCTGGCGGGCCAGGGGGCCGAGTACCTCCGCATCCACCGGCACCGGGCGCCAGCCGAGGCTGCGCAGCCCGATCCGGCTGGCCTCCTCTTCGCAGATGGCTCGAGCCTGCTGACGGCGCTCGTCACCCACAGGCATGAAGACCATGGCGAGACCGCGCACCTGGCCGCTGCAGGCCGCCGCCTCCGGCCAGACAGCCTCGAGGAAGCCCCAGGGGATGGCGCTGAGAATGCCGGCACCGTCACCGGAGTCACCGTCGCCGCCGCAACCACCGCGGTGCTCCATGCAGCGCAGACCGCGCAGGGCCTGGGCCAGCACCCAATGATTGGCCTCTCCGCCGAGGTGGGCGAGGAAGCCCACCCCGCAGGCGTCCTTCTCACCGACCACCGGCGCCGGCGCCGGGCTGTCGCGGTGGGGCCAGACGGGAGGAATGGGGTTGGGCATGGACCAGGGACGCGAGCGGCGTGAGGAGGGGGGCCGTATGGGGCCGACGTGGGGAGCGGCAGCTTTTTGAATGTCGCCGCCCGGGAAGCCCGGGCTGACATGCCGACTTTGGACCAGCCCATGGAACCAGCCCGTGGGGAACAGGGTCGGGGAGAAGCTGGCTGCTCTCCCCGTGGCCAGCTACCGATCCTAGGCAGCCGCATTCCTCACGAGGTTCGCAGGGGCTACCTTTCGGAACCCGGCAGCATCCGCCATGGCCAAGACCTCCTGGGAGGTTCTTGCCTCGACCCTGGTCAGGGCGGCGCCATTGGTGACCGCGCCCCTCTTCGCGCCACCCCTTCTGGCGGCCCCACTGCTCGCCGGGCCATTCCTCCCCGGGCCACCAATTACGGCGCAGGCGCTGCCGATGGCCTCCCGCGCCCCGAGGGCCTACGCGCCCCGGCTGCAGGCGCCGCCACCGCTGCCAGCGCTGGACAGCCCCGGACCTGGGCCATCCGATCGCCGCCCCGCGGCGATTCAGCCTGCCCTGCCCAGCGGAACCGGCAACCAGCAGGGGCGACAGCTGCGGATCAATGGCCGGCTCCAGCAGGCCGCCTGGCTGCGCCTGGGTCCCGGGCCGGGCCAGAGCGAACAGCTCTGGCTGCCCCTGGAGGTGTTGCAGGCCCAGCTGGGGTTCAACAGCAGCAGCCGGAGCGATGGCAGCCTCAACCTGGGCTGGTACGGCCAGGAGCTGATCGTGCCAGCGAGCGCTCAGCGCAGCCTGGGCGATGAGGTGGCCGTGGAGGTGGCGGGCCTGCTGCAGGCCGTGGGCGTCAACCTGAACAGCAGCGAGGGCGGCGACACGCTGGAACTGCAGCTGCCCCTGGCTCGCCTGCTGCAGGTGCGGGCGGCCCACCAGCCCGGCCAGCGCCGGATCGTGCTTGATCTCGACGGCCCCGCCGTCGTGCGCAGCAGCGAGGAGGGCCTGGATCTGGGCCTGTGGAGCAGCTCCGCCCAGCAGGCCGATCTGAAACAGCGGGGCCTCGGGGTTCGCCAGGGAGCTCACGGGCTGGTGCTGACCACGGCGTCGGGATCCCGGCTCAGCCGCCTCCTCACCCTGGCCAACCCCAGCCGGGTGGTGATCGACCTCCCTGGAGAAGGCCCCGAACCCAGCCTCAAAGCGGAGCCACCACGCGTCGATCCCAGGCTGCTGGCGCTGCTCGGCAAGGAGCTCCGCTGGGACCGCCAGGTGCTGCGCTTCGGCACCCTCAGCTTCAAACTCAACCGGGTGAGTCTCGATCCCCGCTCCGGGCCGCTCGAACTCCAGATCCTGAGCCGCGGCGGCGGCATGGAGGGCCTGAGCTCGCTCACCGACCTGGCCCAGCGCGCCAATGCGCTGGTGGCCATCAACGGCGGGTTTTTCAACCGGGTCCGGCGCCTGCCGCTGGGGGCCCTGCGCCAACAGGGACGCTGGCTCTCCGGACCGATCCTCAACCGCGGTGCCGTGGGCTGGCAGAGGCGGGGCCTGCCCCAGTTCGGCAGGCTGCAACTGCAGGAATGGCTGCTAGACCATCAGGGCCAGCGCTGGCCGGTCCAGGTGGTGAACAGTGGCTACGTGCAGCGGGGCATCAGCCGCTACACCAGCGACTGGGGCCCCTGGTACCGCGCCCTCAGCAACGGCGAAAGCGGCTTGCTGCTGCGGAACGGCACGGTGCTGCAGCGCTTTGACGCCGCCCGCCTCTCAGGCGGAGTGGCCTTGGCCCCTGGCGACATGGTTCTGGTGGGGCGGGCGGGCACCCCGTTGCCCTGGGTGGAAGGCGAACCCCTGAGCCTGGACTCGCGCCCCAGCGATCCCGTCGGCCTGGCCGCCAATGTGCTGGGAGGCGGCCCCCTGCTACTGCAGAACGGACGGGTTGTGCTCAACGGGACAGCCGAAGGATTCGGCGCCGCCTTCCTGAGCCAGGGCGCTCCCCGCACCGTGATCGGCAGCGACGGCCTAAGGATCGAGTTGATCACACTCGAGGGAGTTGAGCAGGAGGGGCCGACCCTGGCCGAAACAGCGCTCCTGCTTCAGGGCCTGGGACTGCGGGACGCCCTCAACCGCTATGGCGGCAGTTCCACCGGCCTGGTGATGGGCGGCGCCCATACCGTCAAGGGTCGCGGCGTGGCCGGCGCCGTCCACAACGGCCTGGGCCTGGTGCCGAGCGGCGGCCTGACCGACCGAACCAGTACGGGCAGCGACGCCCGATCGGCCCCCTTGACCGGCAGCTGACAAACTGAATAGGTCCGACGAAGCTCCGACCGTGCCCAAGGGCCACAGCCTGCGCGTCACCGCCGCCGCCGCCGCCGAGCTGTGCCGTCAGGCCGCGGTGGCCGGCACCCCGGGGCTGATGCACATCGACCTGCTCGAGGGCAGCTGCGAACGCTGGGCCATCCGGCTGCGCCCTGGCCATCTGGCCGGCACCCCGGTGGCCCGGGCCGATGGCGTCACCCTCTATGCCCCCGCCCCCCAGCTGCCGTTGCTCACCGGCCTGCAGCTCGACTACAAGGGCGATCTCAGCGGCGGCGGCTTTCTGGTGCGCCCCGGTGACGACATACGCAGCTGCGCCTGCGGGGCCGCCTTCAGCCGCGACCCTGGACGGGGGTCGGCGGGGCAGTAAGATGACGGATTGTCGAAACCGGTCGTTAGCCCGACCTGTTCGCACCGACCAGCCCTGACGGCCCTCGATGCCCACCATCCAGCAGCTGATCCGCACC
>JAPLID010000127.1 GCA_026389285.1 Cyanobacteriota bacterium | reverse complement strand
TTCAAGCCCCGCATCGAGGATTACAAGATCTACCGGATCTTCCCCGGCGGCGACACCGAGTTCCTGCATCCCAAGGATGGCGTCTTCCCCGAGAAAGTGAACGAAGGGCGCCCCATGGTGGGTTACAACCCCCGTCGGATCGGCGCCAACCCCAATCCTGCCGGCCTCAAGTTCAGCGGCAAAGCCACCTACGAAGCCTGAGCCCTCGAAGCCAGCCAGAGCCGTTTCGGCAAGCATCTTTAATGGCGGGGCCGAGGCCCCGCCTTTTTTCTGCCCACCGCCCGATGCCCGGTCCCGTCCAGCCCCTCGATCGCGACGCCTTCCTGGCCGAGGCTGCCCGCAGGCTGGCTGGAGACGACACGGCCTTCGGCGGCCACAACCTGATCCCGCTCTGGAAGCGTTGGCCCGCCGACCTGGAGACACCGCTCACCACCTGGCTAAAGGTGGGGGCCGGCCGCGGCCACGGGGTCCTGCTGGAGTCGGTCGAGGGGGGCGAGCAGCTGGGTCGCTGGAGCTTTGTGGTCAGCGATCCGCTCTGGACCCTCACCTGCCGCGGTGAACACAGCCAGCGCTGCTGGCGGGATGGCCGCCACGACGAACTCCAGGGCAACCCCTTCCAGCTGCTGCGCCAGTGCCTGGCCGAGCTGCGCCCGGCCCCGGTGCCGGGGCTACCGCCGCTGGGGCAGCTGTTCGGCTTCTGGGGCTACGAGCTGATTCGCTGGATCGAACCCAGCGTGCCCGTGCATCCCACCCCAGCCGGCGGCCCTCCGGATGGCTGCTGGATGCTGGCCGACAGCCTGTTGATCTTCGATCAGGTGCGACGCCAGATCACGGCGCTGGCCTATGTCGATCTCGGCAGCGGCGGCGAAGGCCCCCACGATGCCGAACATGCCTGGAACCAGGCCTCGGAGCGCATCGCCCACCTTGAAGCCCGCATGCAGGCCCCCCTCCCCGCCACGATCAAGCCCCTGGCCTGGCATGACGCCTCCGCCACGGACGTGGCCAGCCAGCTGGTCACCACCAGCAATGTGGGCCGCGAAGCCTTTGAGGCGGCAGTGCTGCGGGGTGAACACCACATCGAGGCCGGCGATGTCTTCCAGCTGGTGCTCAGCCAGCGGCTCGAAACCTGCATCGACGGCGATCCCTTCGACCTCTACCGCAGCCTGCGGATGGTCAACCCATCGCCCTACATGGCCTTCTTCGACTTCGGCGGCTGGCACCTGATCGGCTCCAGCCCGGAGGTGATGGTGAAGGCCGAGCCCGGAGAGAACGGAACGATCCTGGCCTCCGTGCGCCCGATCGCTGGCACCCGCCCCCGGGGCCAGAGCGAACAGGAAGACCTGGACCTGGAGACCGAACTGCTTGCCGATCCCAAGGAGCGCGCCGAGCACGTGATGCTCGTCGATCTGGGCCGCAACGACCTGGGCCGCGTCTGCAGGCCCGGCAGCGTCACCGTGGGTGAGCTGATGGTGATCGAGCGCTACTCCCATGTGATGCATATCGTCAGCGAGGTGCAGGGGGTGCTCGAAGCCGACCACGACATCTGGGACCTGCTGATGGCCAGCTTCCCGGCCGGGACCGTCAGCGGCGCCCCCAAGATCCGGGCGATGCAGCTGATCAACGCGCTCGAGCCCGATGCCCGCGGGCCCTATTCCGGGGTCTACGGCGCCGTGGATCTCAATGGCGCCCTGAACACGGCGATCACGATCCGCACCATGGTGGTGCTGCCGGAAGCTCCGGATGGGGCCGCCGGGGAGACAGGCGCTGAAACCCGGCGCTGGCGGGTGCAGGTGCAGGCCGGAGCTGGCATCGTCGCCGACTCCAGGCCGGAGGCGGAGTACGAGGAAACCCTCAACAAGGCCCGCGGCATGCTCAAGGCGATCGCCTGCCTGCTGCCGCCATCCCCCGCTGCGGAGTCCTGCCGATGAGCGACCAGCTGCTGCTCAAGGGTTTCGAGGTGGAGATGTACACCGGCCGCGCCGATGGCACGGTGGTCGGCTGTGCCGCCGAGGCCGCCGCGGCCCTGGAGGGCTTCGTCCCCGAACCGGACAACCGCAACCTCGAGCACATCCCCGCCCCGGATGCCAGCTATCGGCGCCAGCTGGAGCTGCTGCTGGCGCCCCGCCGCCGGCTGCGGGCCTGGCTGGCTCCAAGGGGGCTCACCCTCCTGCCCGGCAGCACCCTGAGCCTGGGGGACAGCCATCGCTTCGAGCGTTCCGATCCAGCCAACGCTTATCACGACACGATCGAGCAGACCTATGGCACCCGGGTGGTGACCGCAAGCGTCCACATCAACCTGGGCATCAGCTGCATGGAGCACCTGTTCGCCGGCTTGCGGCTGCTGCGCTGCGAGGCGGCCCTGCTGCTGGCGATGAGCGCCAGTTCCCCCTTTCTCGACAACGAGATCACCGGCGCCGACTCCCAGCGCTGGCTGCAGTTTCCGCTGACGCCCCCCCTGGTGCCCCTGTTTCTCGGGCACCAGCACTACATCGACTGGATGCATGAGCAGCTGGCAGCCGCCGCCATGTTTAACGTGCGCCATCTCTGGACCTCGGTGCGGCCCAACGGCGATGACCGCCCCCACGATCTCAACCGCCTGGAGATCCGCATCTGCGATCTGATCGATGACCCGCGACTGCTGCTGGCCGTCACCACCTTCGCCGAACTGCGCCTGCACCAATTGCAGCGTGATCCACAGCGCCATGATCCGCTAATAGCCAGCCGCTACAGGGCGGCCGCCCTGGCGGATCTGGCCGATGCCAACGACCGGGCCGCCGCCCGCAGCAGCCTCACGGCCAGCCTGTGCGACTGGCGCAGCGGCGAAGCGATCGAAGCCCGGGCCTGGATCGAACGGGAGCTGACGGCCATGGCCCCCCTGGCCAGGGAGCTGGGACTGACGGAAGCCCTGGCCCCGCTCGCCCCCCTGCTGGTCCATGGCAACCAGGCCATGCGCTGGACGCAGCGCCATCGGCAGGGGGAGAGCATCGCCGCGATCATCCGCAGCGAGACCGCCGCCATGCAGGCCCGGGAGCTTGCCCTGGAGGCATGGCTTGCGACAGATGCATCGAGCGCTTTGGGATGATGATGGCCCTCCCAACGTCCCGTCTGCCCCCATGCGGCAGCCCTCAGCAGCTCCCATGGCCGTGACGCCCGCCCCCACCCCCGCTCCCCTCGCCTCGGCGGCGACGATCGAGCCCACGCCCCGGGTCATCCGCCTGCTCGCCGAACGGCTGGAGCTGGTGGAAGAGCTCTGGCAATCCGTACTGCGCAGCGAGTGTCCGCCGGAGCGGGTCGAACGGCTGCTGAAACTGAAGCAACTCAGTGGACCGGTCACCCCCACCGAGCTCGCCGATGAGAGCCACGTCGACACCGCAGGGATCGTGCAGCTGATCAAGGAGATGGATCTGGCCGACGGCATCGCCGCCGCCCGGGCCTTCTCCCTTTATTTCCAGCTGGTCAACATCCTTGAGCAACACATCGAAGAGGACAGCTACCTCGAAAGCCTGAAGACGGCGACAGCTGCGGCCAGCAACGATCCCTTTCTGCCGCCCCTGGCCAGCCAGAGCGAACCGGCCACCTTCCGCCAGCTGTTCGAGCGACTGCGCGCCCTCGGGGTGCCGCCGGCCCAGCTGGAAAACCTGCTGCGGGAGCTGGATATTCGCCTGGTGTTCACCGCCCACCCCACCGAGATCGTTCGCCACACGGTGCGCCACAAGCAGCGGCGGGTGGCGGCCCTGATCCAGAAGCTGCAGATCAGTCCGGGGATCTACCCCGACGAGCGCCAGCACCTGCGCCAGCAACTGGAGGAGGAAATCCGGCTGTGGTGGCGCACCGATGAATTACACCAGTTCAAACCTTCGGTGATCAACGAGGTCGATTACGCACTGCACTACTTCCAGCAGGTGTTGTTTAATGCCATGCCCCAGCTGCGGCAGCGCATGCGCACCGCCCTGGCCAGCAGCTATCCCGATGTGGTCCCCCCCCGGGATTCCTTCTGCACCTTCGGCTCCTGGGTGGGCTCCGACCGGGACGGCAACCCTTCGGTCACCCCGGAGATCACCTGGCGCACCGCCTGCTATCAGCGCCAGCTGATGCTGAAGCGCTACCTCCTTGCCGTCGGGGAGCTGCGCGACCAGCTCAGCATCTCGATGCAGTGGAGCCCCCCGAGCAAGGCCCTGCTCGAATCCCTGGAAATGGATCGGCTGCGCTTCCCGGAGATCTACGAGGAGCGAGCCACCAGCTATCGCAAGGAGCCCTACCGGCTCAAGCTCAGCTACATCCTCGAACGACTGCATCTGAGTCAGCGGCGCAACGATCAGCTGGCGGAAGCCGGCTGGGAATACCCCGGTGACAGCCCCTCCGCAGCCGTCCTCGTCACCCCCTTCGGCCTGCCGGCCGGTGGAGCCGGGCTGCAGGATCTGCACTACTGCTCCGTCGACGAGTTCCGCAACGACCTGGAACTGCTCAAGGAGAGCCTCGATGCCACGGGGCTCAAGTGCGAAGCCCTGCGGGATCTGCTCACCCAGGTTCACATCTTCGGTTTCTGGCTGGCCAGCCTCGACATCCGCCAGGAGAGCACCCGCCACAGCGACGCCATCGACGAGTTGAGCCGCTACCTGCAGCTGCCGGTCGCCTACGGCGACATGGAAGAAGAGCAGCGGGTCGCCTGGCTGTTCGCCGAACTGCAGACCCGCCGCCCCCTGCTGCCACCGGCGGCCCGCTGGACCCCGGCCACGGCCGAGACCTTCGCGGTGTTGCGCATGCTGCACCGGCTGCAGCAGGAGTTCGGCCCCCGCATCTGCCGCACCTACGTGATCTCGATGAGCCACACGGTGTCGGATCTGCTGGAGGTGCTGCTGCTGGCCAAGGAGGCCGGCCTGATCGACCCCCTGGCCCAGCGCTCGGAGCTGCTGGTGATCCCCCTGTTCGAGACCGTCGAGGATCTGCAGCGCGCCCCTGCGGTGATGGGCCGGCTGTTCGCCGATCCCTTCTACCGCGAGCTGCTCACCAGCAACACCGACAGCGGCCAGCCCCTGCAGGAGGTGATGCTCGGCTATTCGGACAGCAACAAGGATTCCGGCTTCCTGTCGAGCGACTGGGAGATTCACATGGCGCAGATCGCCCTGCAGCGCCTAGCCGACGAGCACGCCATAGCCCTGCGCCTGTTCCACGGCCGCGGCGGCTCGGTGGGGCGCGGCGGCGGCCCGGCCTACCAGGCGATCCTGGCACAGCCCAGTGGCACCCTCAAGGGCCGCATCAAGATCACCGAACAGGGCGAGGTGCT
>JAPLID010000162.1 GCA_026389285.1 Cyanobacteriota bacterium | reverse complement strand
ACGGTGGATCTGCTGCCCGCCCAGACCCCCTTCTGGCAGCGGATCGAGGCCGTGGCCCGCGAACAGTTCCGCCGCGCCGGTATCGCCGAGATCCGCACGCCGCTGCTGGAGGTCACCGAGCTGTTCGCCCGCGGCATCGGTGAGGCCACCGATGTGGTGGGCAAGGAGATGTACACCTTTCTCGATCGCGGCGAGCGCAGCTGCACCCTGCGGCCGGAGGGCACGGCCTCGGTGGTGCGTGCCGCCATCCAGCACGGCCTGCTCAGCCAGGGCCCCCAGCGTCTCTGGTACGGCGGGCCGATGTTCCGCTATGAGCGGCCCCAGGCGGGCCGGCAGCGCCAGTTCCATCAGATCGGTCTGGAGTTCCTTGGCTTTGCCGATCCCCGCAGCGATGCCGAGGCGATCGCGATCGCCTGGGATCTGCTGGCGGAGCTGGGGCTCGGCGGTCTGGCCCTGGAGCTCAACTCCCTTGGTAGCCCCGAAGACCGGCAGCGCTACCGCCAGGAGCTGGTGGCCTGGCTTGAGGGGCACCGCGAGCAGCTCGATCCCGATTCCCAGCAGCGCATCAGCACCAACCCTTTGCGCGTCCTCGATTCCAAGAATCCAGGCACCCAGGCCCTGCTGGCCGGGGCTCCCACCCTGGCGGCGGCCCTGTCGCCCGAGAGCCAGGAGCGGTTCGAGCGGGTCCAGCCGGCCCTGAGCCGGCTCGCGATTCCCTTTGTGATCAATCCCCGCCTGGTGCGGGGGCTGGATTACTACGGCCACACGGCCTTCGAGATCACCAGCAGCCAGCTGGGTGCCCAGGCCACCGTCTGCGGCGGTGGTCGTTACGACGGCCTGGTGGGCCAACTGGGCGGGCCCGCCACGCCGGCGGTGGGCTGGGCCCTCGGCATGGAGCGACTGGTGTTGCTGGCCCAGGCGGCCAGCGAGCCGGCGGCATCCCAGGCCGCGGCACCCGATCTTTATGTGATCAGCCGTGGCGAAGCGGCCGAAGCCCAGGCCCTGCCGTTGGCCCGCCGCGCCCGGGCCCGGGGCCTGACGGTGGAGCTGGATCTGACGGCCGCCGCCTTCGGCAAGCAGTTCAAGCGGGCCGATCGCTGCGGTGCCCGCTGGGCGGCCGTGATCGGGGAGAGCGAGGCCACGGAAGGGGTGGTGGTGCTCAAGGATCTGCGCGATCCCGAGGGCAGTAATCTGCGGCTGACGCCCGAGGAGCTGCTGACGCGCCTGCTGGCCTGAAGCTGCTCAGCTTGCTTCTTCTTCTTCTTCTTCGGCCTGCCCACGTCCTGACGGCCATCAAGCCCCAAGGCGGCCCCAAGGGGCCATAAAAAAGCGGACCCGCTGGGGCCCGCTCCGGGGGTGTGAAGGTGGTTGTGCGGGGACCGATCTCAGGCCGAACCCACCGCCACATAGGAGCCGTAGAAGAACAGGCCGACCACGAAGATCACGGCCATGCCGCCGGCGGTGGCCACGAGCCACAGGGGCAGGACGCCTTCGGTCCAGCGGCTTTTCCAGGCCACGGCCGGGCGACCATCGGGCAGACGATCCGGGATCCGGCCGTCGGGGAGAGAGGATTTCTTGCCGCTCATTCGGGTGCCTCCGGATCAGTTGAAGAAGTAGCTGGAAAACAGAATGCCCGTGACGAACACGAACAGCAGGCCCAGATAAAGGCTGGTGCGGTTCAGTTCAACCGGGAGGTTGTTGGGGTTGTCGTTGCGTTGCATGCCGATGGTGGGGGAGATCGGGTGTCAGCTCGTATGACAGCTCGGAAAGATCACCGCCGTTGATCCCTGCGAGGGGCTCAGCGGCGGACGAACTGCATGGCAGCCAGGGCCCCGAGGAAAAAGACCGTGGGGACGCCGAGGGCATGAACCGAAAGCCAGCGCACCGTGAAGATCGGGTAGTTGCGCGGCGTTGTGGGGGCGGAAGACTGAGTCATGGCGTTTATTTCATGCGCAGGTCGAGCTGGCTCTTGCCTTCGTAGCGCTGGCTGACGACGGGAGCCTTGGTCTCCTGAGCCTGGAAGTAGGCATCAGGCCGGGGCGTGCCGAAGGCGTCGTACGCCAGGCCTGTGGAAACGAACATAAAGCCAGCCAGGAAGATGGCGGGCAGGGTCACCGCATGGATGACCCAATAACGGATGCTCGTGATGATTTCGAAGAACGGACGTTCCCCTGTAGAGCCGGCAGCCATGGTCTCAAGCGTTCAGCTCGACGATCCTAGGGGTCGCCCAGCTGCGGTCGGGAGCGGACTGGGGGGTTGGTTACAGAGGGATGCAGTTGGCGGATCCCCGGCCGCTCAGCCCACCCAGCGCAGCAGGGAACCCCGTTCGCCGAGCACGAAAGCCTTGCCGCCGTCCTCGAAGTGGATGCGGGTGAAGTTGGTGGGTTGCTGCGCTCCCACCGGATCCCGCTGCCAGCTGCCGCCGCCATCGCGGCTGACCAGCAGGGTGCCGCTGCCGCCACCGGTCCAGAGGGCGCCGGAGGGATCCCAGGCCAGGTCGAGGTAGCCGAAGCCGTTGGTGATCGGCACCACCGGTTTGCCCCAGGCCCCGAGGTCTTCGGCGTCGGTGTTGAAGCGCAGCTGGGCGCCCCGGGCCACCATCCAGAGGTTGCCGTCGGGCTGGAAGCCCATCGATTGCAGCCGCTGGCTGCTGACCCGCTGATGCACCTGCCAGGTGTCCTGGCCCGGCGTCCAGCTGGCGAAGAAGTTGCCGAGGCCGCTGACGCTGATGTAGCGACCCTCCGGGGAGCGGCGCAGATCGCGGATGGCGCCGGCGGCATCGCTGACCAGGGCCTGCCAGCTGTTGCCGGAATTGCTGGTCTGGTAGACGGCGCCGACGTTGGTGGCCAGTTCGGCCTGCTTCGGCCCCAGGGCTGTGATCAGGTAGGGCTCTCCGGGCAGCTTGGTATCAAGCAGCAGGCGGCTCCAGCTTTGGCCGGCATCGTCGCTGTGCAGCAGCAGGCCGGGCTGGCCGACGCTCCAGCCCTCATTGCCCTTGAAATCGATGCTGATCAGGCGGAAGTTCTCCTCCGGCGGCAGCTCGAGCTGCCGGGGCTCCCAACTGGCCCCACCGTCGTCGGTTTCCATGATCAGGCGGTTGCTGCCCACCAGAAAGCCGTGGTCGGCGCTGGTGAAGGCGAGGTCCAGCGGGTTGGCGCTGGTGTCGAGTGGCACGGCCTGCCAGGGGCTGGCGCTGGCTGTCGGTAGGCCGGTGGTGACGCAGCCGCTGAGGCCGAAGCCCAGGCCGATCACCAGGACCAGACTCAGCAGCGAAGAAAGCAGTCGGCCCAGCTGACGGGGCACGGAAGTCCGGTTCACGGTGATCAGCGCAGGGAATAGAGCGAAAGGAAGAAGGCGATCGCCAGGGCGAAGCCGCCGAAGATCAGCACGTTCTTCTGGCCCGGGGTGAGGCGGTTGACGCCGAGGCCGAAGTTGAGGTTCTCCTCGAAGCCGCTGGGTTTGTTGCGGGGGCCGATGTCCTTGAAGGCCCCGACCCGGCTGCGGCAGACCGGGCAGCGGAAGCCGACCGGATCTAGGTCGCTGAAGGGGGTGTCCTTAGGGATGGCCAGCTTCTTGATCCCTTCGGCCGGGTCATAGACGAAACCGCAGCTGCGGCATTCGAAGCGGTGGGTCGCCGGATCGCTCTCCTCCGATGCTGTGGCGGCGTCGGCCGGGCCGGCTTCGGCGCTGTGATCGGCGTCGGACTGGGGCGGTGGAGCGTCGCCTGGCTGGCCGGATGGCTGGTCCGTTGCCTCGTCCGTACTCATCCCATCGCCTTTCAGTGACGCTGAAACTCTATCCAGGCCTGTCGCCGCCCTTGGGAGGCCAGGTCTGCGCCGGCGGCGCTCGGTGCTTCTGTCAGGGGAGCCAGGCGAATGGGGGCCGCGGCAGGCCTCGAATCGTCAAGGGCTGGCAGTGGATGCCAGACTGCGCCACAGGTTGGATCAGCCCGATGTTCGTGCTTTCCGGCTACGACGCCTTTCTGGGTTTTCTGCTGCTCTCAGCAGCCGTCCCGGTGCTGGCGTTGGTGGCCAACAAGCTGCTTTCGCCGAAAAGCCGGCAGGGGGAGCGGGAGCTCACCTATGAGTCCGGCATGGAGCCGATCGGCGGTGCCTGGATTCAGTTCAACATCCGTTATTACATGTTTGCGCTGGTCTTCGTCATCTTTGATGTCGAGACCGTTTTTCTTTATCCCTGGGCGGTGGCCTTTCACCGGCTCGGACTGCTGGCCTTCATCGAGGCCCTTGTCTTCATCGCCATCCTTGTGGTGGCCCTTGCCTACGCCTGGCGCAAAGGCGCCCTCGAGTGGAGCTGAACCCCGCCATGACGCTCACCCCCCCTCCCACCTCCTCAGATTCGCCGTCGATCACGGCGCTGCGCGACCTGCGAGCCGCCAGTTGCGGTCCCGTCGGCGCCCCTGCGGTCACCTCCGAACTCTCGGAGAACATCATCCTCACCAGCCTGGATGATCTGCACAACTGGGCCAGGCTCAGCAGCCTCTGGCCGCTGCTCTATGGCACGGCCTGCTGCTTCATCGAGTTCGCCGCCCTGATCGGCTCCCGCTTCGACTTCGACCGCTTCGGTCTTGTGCCCCGCTCCAGCCCCCGCCAGGCCGATCTGCTGATCGTGGCCGGCACGGTGACGATGAAGATGGGTCCGGCCTTGGTGCGGCTCTATGAGCAGATGCCCGAGCCCAAGTATGTGATCGCCATGGGGGCCTGCACGATCACCGGCGGCATGTTCTCCGCCGACTCGACCACGGCCGTGCGCGGCGTCGACAAGCTGATTCCGGTCGATCTCTACCTGCCCGGCTGCCCGCCGCGCCCTGAAGCGATCTTCGATGCGGTGATCAAGCTGCGCAAGAAGGTCGGCAATGAGGCCCTTGCTGAGCGCGGCAACCTCCAGCAAACCCATCGCTATTACACGATTCCCCACCAGCTCAGGGAGGTGGCTCCGATCGTCGATGGCCGCTATCTGCGGGCCGAAACGCAGAAGGCGGCCCTCGCTGCCGCTGCCGGTCTGCCGCTCGGCCAGGTTCAACCCGCCGAGGCTGCCTTGGTGGGTGCCTCAGAGGATGCCAATCAGGGCTGAGTGGCTGCTGTTGCTCTGATCCTGGGTCCCTGGGATCGCCCGGCCTTAGGGCCAGAACGCTGAACCGAAAGCCGAGCTTGCAGCCGCTGAACCGTCTCCACCGATCCGCGCTTCACCCACAGCCCCGGCCTGGGCCCTCCCCTCGTCCCTCTCCAAGCTCAGATCCATGCCCGACGACACCGCCGCAGCCCCCGCCACCGCATCTCTGGTCACCGCTGACGCCCTCACTGTCCCGGCGCCGGGACCGACGAGCACCTGGCTGAGCCAGCAGGGTTTTGAGCATGTGGTGCTGCCCGCCGATCACCTCGGCATCGAGGTGCTCGGGATCGAGGCCGAGGTTCTGCCGCTGGTGGTCACGGCGTTGAAGGCCAGCGGCTTTGACTATCTGCAGTGCCAAGGCGGCTACGACGAGGGCCCCGGTGGCCAGCTGGTCAGCTTCTACAACCTGATCAAGCTGGCGGCCCTAGCCGATCGGGTCGGTACGGGCGAGAAGCTGCCCGCGGAGGTGCGCCCCGAAGAAGTGCGGCTCAAGGTGTTCCTATCCCGCGACGGTGCCCTGACCATCCCCAGCCTCTACGGCCTGTTCCGCGGCGCCGACTGGCAGGAGCGCGAAACCTTCGACATGTTCGGCATCGTCTATGAGGGCCATCCCCATCCGAAGCGGCTGCTGATGCCGGAGGACTGGAAGGGTTTCCCGCTGCGCAAGGACTATGTGCAGCCCGATTTCTATGAGATGCAGGACGCTTACTGACCTGCTGGTCCCGAATCCCTGTTCCCGAAGCGAGCTTCGAGATCAGGGGGGAAGGCTGCAGCTCAGATCCGTTGCTGATGCTGCGCAGACTGGTCTTCGCCGCAAGTTGCCCTTCGTCGCAAGCTGCCCTTCGCCTTTGGACTGGCGCTTCAGCGCTGGCTGGTTTGCGATGCCTGCAGCAGGCGCTCCACCATGGCCCGATCAGGCGCCGCCAAGGGCTTGGGCTGGGCCAGGGGATCCCCATGGTTGTGGGGGCTCTCCGGGCCGATGGCCGGCGCGGCCGGGACGCTACCCAATTCCTGGGCAGAAATCTTGTACACCGGCTGGCCTTCTTTGATCGTTTCCACCACCCGGATCGTGCCGATGCTGCCCGGTTCCACTTTGAGCGGATTGCGCTCGATGATCACCAGATCGGCGAGTTTGCCGGGTTCCAGGCTGCCCTTGCTCTTTTCCTCTTTGATTTGATAGGCGGCCATCACGGTCACGGCGCGCAGGGCGTCGTAGGGGCTGATTCGTTCGGCTGGTCCGATCACCCGGCCGCTGGCGGTGCGGCGGTTCACGGCGGCATCCACCAGCCCCAGGATCGTCGGCTGGGGGGACACCGGGGCGTCATGGGAGAGGGTGTAAGGCAGGCCCGCCGCCTGGAAGGTCTGGGCGCCGGCAGCACGGGCGGCCCGCTCCGGGCCCCAGAACCGCTCTACCGCGTCACCGCCGGAGGAGATCGAGGCCACCAGGAAACTCGGCACGGCGCCGACCGCCTTGATGCGCTGGATCTGATCAGGCCGCAGATAGCTGGCATGGATGAACACTGTCAGCCGACATCGAAAACTGGACCAGCTCGCCGGCTCCCGCTAGCGTGCTATCAGCACTTGTTTGATCCATGGCCCAGCTGCTGGTGCGAAACCTCGAACCGGCTGTCAAGGAAGCCTTGCAGCGCCGCGCCCGCCGCCACGGCCTCAGCATGGAGGAGGAGGTGCGCCAGATCCTCAGCAAGGTTGTCCAGGAGGAATCCAAGATGCCCCTCTCGGCTGGGCTCGGCTCCGCCATCGCGGCACTCTTTGCCGATGCTGCCCTGGAGCTGCCGATCCCCGAATGGCGAGGTGAGGAGCCCCAGGCCGCCTTCCTGGAGCCGTGATTCTTCTGGACACCAACGTGGTTTCGGCCTTGATGCAGAAGCATCCTGATCCCGCTGTGGTGCAGTGGCTCGATCAGCAGAGCGCCGCTGAGATCTCGTTGCCCAGTGTGGTGGTGTTCGAACTGCGCTACGAGGCTGCGATCCATCCCGATCCAGGCCGCAGGCGCCTCCTGCAGGAGGGTGTGCAGACCCTGCTCGATCAGCTGATCGAGGAGCGGGTTGCCCCGCTTGATGCCTTGGCGGCGCAGCGGGCGGCTCTCCTCGCAGCCGCCCGCCGCACCAACGGCCGCAGCATCGATCTGCGCGACACCCTGATCGCCGGCATCGCCCTGGCCCGCGAGGCTCAGCTGGCGACCCGCAACCTGCGCCACTTCGATGACACCACGATCAGCCTGATCAATCCCTTCGCCGGCTGAGCAGATGACCTCGGTGCAGGGCTCGATCGGCACGCAATTCCACCGCCGAGCTGAAATCGGTTCCTACTGAGCAGACCACCCGGCCCTGGCTGGTGCGGCCATCTCCAGGAACGACGCATCTGTAATTCCACGGATGCCACGATCAGGGGTGCATACGTACCATCGCTGGACCGATTCGGATCGCTCTCGCTACGTTGATGGCAGAAGGAAAGACTCTCACTGCAAAGGAGCCGAACCCGTGGCTGGATCGATCCGGCCTGGCGGCTCTGCTGGCCGGCACCCTGATCATCCTGATCACGTTCTTTACCTCCTACAGCCATGTCGACATCCCCGCCCATGACAGCATCCAGGTCAATCAGCAAATCGGAATTCCTCTCCTCGTTGCCGCCCTGGCGGCGCTTTTTGGCGAAGTTAAACTGGCATCCCACAATCGATGCGCAGATCAGGGCGATCGAATCGAGGCAGGAATCCGAGCGACTGAGGAACGAAACCACTCTGCTGAAGAACGAATCCGAGCTGCTGAAGATCGAGAACGCTCGGCTCGCCGCGCTCGAATCCAGGCTCGACTCGCTGTTGCTCAATGCCGATTCCTCCTCGCCGATTCCCCCCGCAACCGACTGCAGTTGAGTGAGACTCTGGCCTTACTGCTTGAGGATCTTGGCTTCTCAAAATAGAAACCGAGTTCAATCTCCAATGATTTAGTATTTGGGTTGCTGGGGTTTTTGCCGATCGCTGCACGAAAAGATGTGTTGCAAGGGATCAGGGCCAGCATGATCGATCAGTGCTGGATCTATGGTCACCCCTCCCTCCGATGCTTCTTGTAAAACCGCATCACCGCCAGCGCCACGCTGCGGGGATCGTGGCGCAGGGTGGCGGTGGGGCGTGCTCCCTGCAGCGGCGCTCGCATCACTTCGTAGCCCTGACTGATCAGGGTGCGGGCATCGCAGGTCACCGGTTCAGCACCGCGTAGGCGGTAGTTGTTCAC
Source organism: Cyanobacteriota bacterium (assembly GCA_026389285.1). Lineage (GTDB taxonomy): Bacteria > Cyanobacteriota > Cyanobacteriia > PCC-6307 > Cyanobiaceae > Cyanobium. Next base: position 7,957 of record JAPLID010000162.1, on the reverse strand, counting down.
CAGTGGCGAGTCACCAAGCTCTTCCTGGGCGAGCACGCAATTGAACAGCCGCTGCTCTATGCCCAGGCTGGCCAGCTGGGCCTCGATCGCCCGTAGATGGCCGCCTACGTCCAGGCCGTCGGTTTCGCCGGGCTGGGTCATCAGGTTGCAGATGTACAGGCGCGGCGCCTTGCTGCGGCTGATCGCGCTCACCAGCTCCGGCACCAGCAGATTCGGCAGCAGTGAGGTGTAAAGGCTGCCCGGGCCGAGCACGATCAGATCGGCGTTGGCGATCGCCTCCAGGGCTTTTGGCAGGGCCGGCGGGCGCTCCGGGATGCAGCCCAGCCGCACGATCGGGCTGGAGGCCTTGCTGATGCAGGATTCGCCCTCGATCCGCTCGCCGTTCTCCAGTTCGGCCCAGAGGCGCACATCGGCGTTGGTGGCGGGTACCACTTGGCCCTGCACCGCCAGCACCCGGCTGCTGGCGGTGATCGCCGACTCCAGGCTGCCGGTGAGCGCGGGGGGGGCGGTGAGGAACAGGTTGCCGAAGCTATGACCCTCCAGGCCGGTGCCGGAGCGGAAGCGGTATTGGAACAGCCGCGTCATCAGCGGTTCCTCGGTGGAGAGCGCTGCCAGGCAGTTGCGGATGTCGCCCGGGGGTGCGACGCCGAACTCGCGCCGCAGCACGCCGCTGCTGCCGCCGTCATCGGCGACGGTGACGATGGCGGTGAGGTTGGTGCTGTAGCGCTTCAGGCCCGAGAGCAGGGTCGAGAGGCCGGTGCCGCCGCCGATGGCGACGATCGCCGGCCCGCGATTGAGGCGGCGCTGGGCCAGCAGGGCATCGACCAGCACCGTGTCCTTTTCGGGGGCCAGGGCCTGCTGGATCGAGCCGAAGCTGCGGCTCTGGCCCAACCAGATCAGCCCCCCGCCGATCAGCAGCACCAGCGGTCCGGTGATGCTGCGGGGCAACACGCGGGTGATCTGGGCCAGGGCCCATTTGATCGCCTCCAGGCTCGAGTAGATCGGCTGCAGATCGGCCCAGACAGCGACGCCGATCAACAGGATCAACAGGCCCAGGCCGGAGGTGAACATCCAGCGCTTCACCACCAGCCCGGGTTGCAGCCAGCGGGCCGCCCGCCTGGAGCGACTCATCAAATCCTGCCGGCGCCGATCGCCGCGGCCGACCCAGCTCGGTCGCTCGGCCGTCCGCCTCGAACGGGGAGGTTTCACGCCGGAGCGGCGGTCGGGCAAGGGGGAAGCGCCGGGACACGGCGGGGACGTACAGGAACTGTACGGATCAGAACCGATCGGCGAAACGTCAAGATGGTGCCAGCTTCTCCAGGCCAGGCTGCCTGAGTCGCCCCCTTCATTCCCCAGCGATCTTGGTCTCGAGTTCCGCCGCCGCCAGTCCCGCTGCCAGCAACGCCCCGGGTGATCCCGTGGCCCAGATGCAGAAGCTCTCGGTGCGTTGGGGCGCCAAGCCACCGGTGCTGGAGTCGGTCGATCTCGATCTGTTCGCCGGCGAGCGGCTGGTGGTGGTGGGCCCTTCCGGAGCCGGCAAATCCACGATCCTGCGGCTGCTCTCCGGCCTGTTGTTGCCCAGCGCCGGCAGCCTGTCCATCCACGGCGAGGAGCAGAGCTATCTGCGCCTGGATCAGCGCCTTCCCCCGGACGTGCGGCTGGTGTTCCAGAACCCGGCCCTGCTCGCCTCCCTGACGGTGCGTGAGAACGTCGGCTTCCTGCTCTATCGCTTCAGCACGTTGAGTGATCGGGAGATCCGCGAGCGGGTGAGCCGGGCCCTGGGGGCGGTGGGGCTGGTGGGGATCGACGAGCTGCTGCCCGGTGAGCTGAGCGGCGGCATGCAGAAGCGGGTCAGCTTCGCCCGTGCCCTGATCGACGATCCGGGGGCGGCGGGCGGCCGGGTGCCCCTGCTGCTCTTCGATGAACCCACGGCGGGCCTGGATCCGGTGGCCTGCACCCGGGTGGAAGACCTGATTGTGTGCACCACCGAGCTCACCAATGCCTCTTCGGTGGTGGTGAGCCATGTGATCAGCACGATCGAGCGTTGTGCCGAGCGGGTGATGCTGCTCTACGACGGCCGATTCCGCTGGAACGGCAGCATCGAGGAGTTCAGGGTCACGAGCAATCCGTACGTGGTGCAGTTCCGGAGCGGTAGTCTGCGCGGACCCATGCAGCCGGCGGAGCTCTGAGTCCATGCGCCGCAGTGTCCGCGAGGCTCTGGTCGGATTCTCTTTGCTCGCTGCGGCCGGCAGCGCCTTTACGCTCTGGCTCTGGCTCAAGGGGGTGTCGGTGGGTCGCAGCACCTGGACGATGCGAGCCAGCTTTGTCGATGCGGCCGGCCTGGCGGAGCGTTCACCGGTGGTTTACCGGGGGGTGATTGTGGGCAATGTGCGCCATGTCAAGGTCACCGATCAGGCGGTGCTGGTCGATCTGGAGGTCAACGATCCGACTCTGCGTCTGCCCCGGCCCGTGGTGGCGCGGGTGGGAGCCGGCTCCCTGCTCGGCGGTGACGCCCAGGTGTCGCTGATGAGCGCCGGCCAGCCTTTGCCCGAGAACACCCCTCAGCCGCGCGATCCCAGCTGCAACAACAGCCGCATGGTCTGCCAGAACGGCCTGGTTCAGGGCGTGGCCTCCGCCACGTTCTCGACAGTCACCGACACGGTTCAGAGCCTGCTGAACAAGGCCGACAGCGACAAGCTCATCGAGAAACTGGTGGCTGCCACCGTCAGCTTCGAGTCCACCGCCGACGAGACCAAAAAGTTGACCATCGATGGCCAGGTGTTCCTCAAAGATGCCCAGGTGCTGGTGAATCAACTGAACCGTTCCGTGACCAAGCTCGATCCGATCATCACCAACATCAACGCTGCCAGCGTCGACACGGCCAAGGCCACCAAGCACATCAACAACCTCGCCGCCGCCCTCGATAACCCCAAGACCGTGGCCGATCTGCAGGCCACGCTCACCAATGCCAAGCAGCTCACCGATCGCTGGAGTGCGGTGGGGGGAGATGTGCGCAAGCTCACCGACGATCCCAAGTTCATGGATGGCATCCGCAGCGTTTCGGTGGGGCTGGGTAAGTTCTTCGGCGAGCTCTATCCAGCCCAGACCGAGGCCGCCAAGGAGCGGGACGATCGCCATCGGCAGGAGCGTGAGCAGGCGGCGGCAGCCAGCAAGCCCCCCTCGAGTCGCTTCGCCCCTCGCTCCAATGGCGCTGCGGCCACTCCGGTTGCTCCCTGAAGCGACGCCGCAGATAGGAGCGGTCCCGGTGAAGGGGCCCACAGCTCAATGGCGCGGGCGACCCCTGGAGGCGATCAGAAGCTGCCGATCGCCTGCATGGCGATGGCGGCGATCGCCTGGTCGCTGGCCTTGGGCAGCTGCACATAGCGGCCGCCGGCGGCCTCGGCCAGATCCTTGCCCATGCCACTGCCGATGAATTTGCGCTCGGTGTCGATCACCAGCAGCGGCCACCTGTTTCACCTCCTCCTTGAGGTCCACCGGCTCCTCACCCTCCAGCTGCGGCTGGCCCAGGGAGCGGGCGAGCGGGACGTTGCCGCGGCCATCGGTGATCGCCACCACCACCACCTGGCCGAGATCGCCGGTGGCCAGGGCATTGGCGCCGACCCGGGCGGCCTGGGTGAGCCCGTGGGCCAACGGCGAACCGCCGCCGCAGGCCATCGCCTCCAGGCGGCGGCGGGCGGCGGTGATCGAGCGGGTGGGGGGCAGCAGCACCTCGGCCTGCTCACCGCGGAAGGGGATCAGGGCCACCTCGTCGCGATTTTCGTAGGCCTCGGTCAGCAGCCGGATCACGGCCCCCTTGGCGCTCTGCATGCGGTTCAGGGCCATCGAACCGCTGGCATCCACCAGGAAAATCACCAGGGCGCCGGCCTTGCGCTGCAGTTGTTTGGCCCGCAGATCGCCGTCTTCGACGATCACCTTGCGATCGGGTTCACGGGCGCGCCGAGCCTTCTGATACGGCGCCGCGGCCCGCAGGGTGGCATCGACGGCGATGCGCCGGATCGGGCCGCGGGGCAGCATCGGTTTCACGTAACGGCCGCGGGAATCGCTCAGCACCACGGCCCGGCTGCCGCTGCCGCCGCTCTTGGCCTTCGCCGCGCCGAACAGCAGCAGGTCGGGGTCGATGGCGGTGGCCTCCGGGTCCAGCAGGAACTCCTCCGGGATCGACGGTGGCGCCTGGTCCTCGGGGCTGTCGTCCTCCTCGTCCTGTTCGGGTTCGTCGGGTTCGTTGTCGTCCGGGTTCTGATCGTCCGGGGATTCGGGTGCCTCGGGCGGCTGCTCCCCCTGGGGAGGTGGCGGCGGTGGCTCCAATGGTTGGTCGGGATCGGGCGGTGGCAGCTGCAGGGCCCGGGGGGCGATCACCAGCCGCACCGCCACCTGCAGGTCTTCGGCCTCCACCTGGTCGCGGCCGCTGAGGGCGGCATGGGCCCGGGCCACCCGCACCGCATACAGCTCGGAGCGATGCCCCTCGACGCCGCCGCGGACCGCCTCATTGACCAGATAGCCGATCTGCTCGCGGCTGATGCGCACATCCGGCAGCCACTGGCGGGCCAGCAGCAGCTGGGTGGCCAGGGCGTCGGTTTCCTCCTGGAAGCGGCTGCGGAAGGCTTCCGTGGATTCGCCGTGATCGAGGGCGGAGCGGGTGATTGCCACCCGCTGCTCCACGTCCAGCAGCTGGTTGGCCGAAAGGCAGATGGCGAAGCGATCGAGCAGGTGGTCGCGCACCGCCCCCTCCTCGGGGTTGTAGGTGGCGATCAGTAGGCAGCGGCAGGGGTGGGAGAGGCTCAGCCCCTCGCGCTCGATCCGGTTCTCGCCGCTGCCGATCGCGGCCAGCAGCAGGTTGGTGATGCCGTCGTCGAGCAGGTTGAGCTCGTCCACGTAGAGCACGCCGCGATGGGCCTCCGCCAGCAGGCCGGGCTGGAACACCGGCGCCCCGGCGGCCAGGGAGGTGGTCACATCGACCGAACCGAGCAGCCTGTCCTCGGTGACGCCCAGGGGCACCTGCACGAAGGGTGCCGCCGTCACCAGGGTGGGCAGCAGGGCATTGGTGTCGAGGCCGTCAGCATCTCCGCCCAGGGCGGTGATGCGGCTGCGGGTGGCGTCGTCCCACTCGTCGGGGCGGCGCGGATCGTGGTGGAACGGGCTGGCGCCGCTGCCCAGATCGAGCACATCGATCGGCGGCAGCAGGGCGTGGAGGCCGCGGGCCAGCACGGACTTGCCGGTGCCCCGGCCGCCAGCGATCACCACCCCACCGAGCCCCGGATCCACCGCTGCCAGCAGCAGCGCCAGCTTGAGGGTGCCGTGGCCGGTGATCGCCGCCAGGGGGAAGGCGCGAGCTGCAGCGCCACTGGCCTGGGCCGCACGGGCGTCGCGGAGGGTGCCTGGGGCGCTGGCGACCATGGGTGCAGGGGGAGAGCCCTGGATGCGGGCCTTGATTGGGCTCAGTCTCGCTGATCAGGCCGATGCGGTGGCCAACGCTTTGCTTCGATCTCCAGCGTGGTTCGGATGGCCGACGTGCTCCTGGCGATCCTCAACCTGGCGTCAACGCAGTCAGTCGTCCGGGTGGTCACGATCCCCCGGATCTGGCGGAAGTACTCCGCATTGGAGGTGGAAGCGGAGCCACTGGAAGCCCGGCGTTGCCGCAGGCTTTTGAGCAGACCTGACCAGCACCCCTGCCACTCCTGCAGCAGCGAACGCTCCGAACCGGGCCGCACCGCCAGGGCGGCAAAGCCGAGGGCCAGCGCCAGGCAGGCGATGCCGTTGCGGAGCAGCTCGGGCAGCAAGCGCCAGGGATTGGTCGGAGGGGTGGCCTGGCGTTCCCGAGCGATCTGCATGGCGGCCTGATCGAGCACGGCGCCTACCTGGGCTTTGAGCAACGGCAAGGGCTGGGCAATGTCGGCGGGGCCAAGCACCGGGCCTTGTAGGCGCTGCAGCCGTTGGTTGATCTCTTCGTTGCTGGTGGCGCTGGCTACGGCCTGCCGCAACACCACCAAGCGCCGTTCGGCGCCCTGGATGCGGGAGGCCTGGGCGGTATTCAATGTGCGGCTGGTCTGCAGGCCGGCGATGGTCTGCAGGGGCAAAAGCAGCAGGAACCCGAGGGCGACGGCCACCGCCAACTGGCTGCAGAACTTCTGGCGGCTTTTGAGCTGCGGATTATGGGCCCCCAACTCGACGGCGATCTGCAGCAGGGCCAGGCCCAGCAGGGGGAAGGGGGCGCTGTTGATCAAGGTGCCCGCCATACGCAACTGCCAGGCCGGAGCCAGTAGCTGCAAGGGGAACAGGGCTGCGCCCACCAGCGAGCCGAAGAGCACGAACAACACCAGCGCCACCACGCTCAGGCCTGGGGCGGAGAGGAGCACGGCAGTGCCAGAGCGGGATGAATCGGAGCTGGGCGGCATGGCAGACCTCAGGGGCTAGAGCGCAGAGCAGGAATCACCGCCCACGGCGGCCACAAAAAAGCCCCGCCGATGGCAGGGCTGCGAACGGGAAAGAAACTCAGGGCCGCAATCAGGCCTGGGGCGGTGTGCTCATCGGAGCGGCGATGCGCTTGCGGAGGCGACGGCTCCAGCCGAAGGCGGCACCGGCGCCGAACAAGGGCAGGGGGCCAGGAACAGCTGCACTACCGCATGATGGATCAGCACCGATACAGACATTGATGGATTCTGAGGTGCCATCAATCGTCCAGGTGCCAACCAGCCCAGTAGCCGTGAAGCCTTCGCTAGCAAGGCTTTTACCGTTGAAGGTTGCGCTACTGAAGAAAGGTTGGCTCAGAACGTATGACGAGTCTATGCGGATACCTGGGATAAGGGGATGGAGCAAACCTGAACGTGAATCCACTCACGAAATCTGCTCCGCCGCCAAGTGTGCCGTTGCCACCGTAGCCAACGGGACCGGCTATGGCGTATAACGCAGCATTAGCATTGGGACCTGTGCAAAGAAGGGAGGGAGGAGGGCTAGGAGCGCTGCTGAACTGGCCAGTAAGAACGCCGTTTGCACCGCATAATCCGACACTAAGTATCGAGCCAAGCTGAGACAGAGAGCCTTGGACGGTTACCTTCAGGTTTGGGCCGTCATCGAAAATATTCACGTTCAGGATGGCCTTGGCCTGCCCCTGGAGAAGCAGCAAGACGGCCGGAGCTGCCAGCAAGGGGACAAGGCGCTTACAATGCTTTTGTGGAAAGACAAGCTTCATTGCAATCTTATGCAAATGTACAACTATTTTACCCCCCCCTGAAAATTGTCTCCTTGCTTGTGCCGGTGCGGCAATTGGTACAAGCGCTAAGCTTTTGTTGATTAGCTGGGCCAAGCGGTGTCGCCGCATTCCAGTGCCGTTGGCTCCTGGCGATCTTCCGGCTTGAGGCTATAAAGGCTCAGCAGGTGCCCGAAGGCCCTTCCCTGTACCGATCCTTCAGACCCCGATCGGCAGCTTGCCCTTGACGGGCTCGGCCAGCAGGCGAGCCATGCCGCTGGGGTCCTGGATGTCCAGGCAGAGCAGGGTGGGGCCGATGAACTCCATGTTGTAACCATCGCCCTCCACCACGAGATCCGGGATGCCCCGCAGGGTCGGGTGGCGGAAGAGGATCGCGCCGGATTCTGGATCGAGCCGAAGCTGCATCCACTTGAGCTGGGCGCTCAGTTTGCTGGATAAATCCATCGGCCAGCTCTTCGGCCCAGGGGAAAAGAGCCCCCGGAACCGCTGGAGCGCTTTCCGGAGCCACCGAAGCGGGAGCGAGCACGGGTCCCTGGCGTTTCTGGAGCTGCTGGCTGCGATCGGCGTTGCCGGCGGCATTCTCCCTCGCTAGGGTCGCAGAGTGTAGGAACATCATGAAGGCTTTTTCAATCCGCCAGCTCAAGAGCAATCCGTCCACGGTGCTGCGGGCCGCTGAGCAAGACGCGATGGCTCTGGTGACCAGCCATCAGCAGCCCACGGCGCTGGTGGTGG
>JAPLID010000058.1 GCA_026389285.1 Cyanobacteriota bacterium | reverse complement strand
GGTGGTGGCGTCCGTGAGGGGGCCGCAGCGGCGGTTGAGCTGGCGGAGGGTGACCTTGGCTTCGCCGCGGGCCTCGCCACGGGCTTCGCCCTCCCGCAGCCCTTCTTGGCGGCCTTCTGCCAACCAGTCCTGCACTGCCCTGGTGTGGCGGATCTCTTCTCGGGGAATACCGGCGATCACCATGATTTCTGCCTCACTGAGCTGGGGAAACCGTTGCACCAGCATAGGCAGCACAACCGTGTCCAGATCCGGGCGGCTGGCGAGGATCTGCTGACTGCAAGCCGGCAGCTCGCTCTCAGGACGCACTGGCAAAGTGAGCAAGTTGAGCAGCGGGTCGAGATCCGGCTGCTGGCTCAGGGCCTCCAGGCTGATGGAGCGCACCTCTTCCAAAAACATCCGCAGTTGTCGCGGCGGCTGGGCTGGCCCCAGCTTGTGCCGCTGGTGCGGCGTGATCACCACCACCTCCAGGTGCTCTACCTGCGGGTGTCGCTGCAGAAAGCGGTAGGTCTGCGCTGCTAGGCGGTGGTGGCTCGGCTCTACTGCTACACAAAAGCCTTACAGCTTTGATCTCGAGGGCTCAAAGTGATCTTGCCGATCCCCGGGAGCGGCAGGATCGAGAGGAAAGGCTGGGGCATCGTGAGGGGTGAGGGAGAGCAGGGTTGGGGGCGGCGCCTCAGCGATAGACCTCGCGGCGATGGCCGACACGCACCACCAGGATCACCAGTGCGCTGCGCTGCCATTCGTAGACCACGCGGTAGTGACCCACCCGCATGCGCCGCAAGCCTTCGAATTCACCCTTGAGCGCCGAGCCTGCAGCAGGGATGTCACAGAGCAGGTCGATGGCCTCAACCACCCGCAGGCGTTCAGCCTTTGGGAGTGCGGCGAGTGCCTTGGCAGCAGAGCGGCTGTTACTCAGCGACCAGCATCTGCAGCGAGCAGCGCATCTCGCACCTCAGCCCAGTTGAGCACAGGGTCGGCAGGGTCCTTCAGGGCTGCGACGCCGCAGCGCAGATCCTCGATGTCGTCGAGGTAGTACTCGATGGCCTGGCGGATGATGTCGGCCCGACAGCGGTTGAGTTGCTGGGCCGCCGCATCCAGCTCAACACCAAGGGCATCGGGCAGGCGCGCCGTGACCTGAACCATGGGAAACGTTGCGAAGTCGCGGTGATGTCAGTGACATTATCCTAGGGCTGAAGCCCGTGCGGGGCCGGGGGGGAGTCGTAGCTTTTTTGGTGGCAGGAGGCTGAACAGCTCGTTCGGGCTGAAGCTCCTGGCGGCTCCAGGGGAAGCCCTTCAGGAGCGCTTATGAATTAGGGGTTAAGACACCAGATGTGGTGTGCTGGTGGCTCAGATGTTGCCGGCCAGCCAGGCAGCCAGGTCAGCTGGCCCCTGGAAGTCGAGCAGCGCGTCGGCCAGGGCTTCCAACTGATCCACTGGCAAGGCCTGGATCTGGGCTGTGGTGGCGTCAGTGAGGGGGCCGCAGCGGCGGTTGAGCTGGCGGAGGGTGACCTTGGCTTCGCCACGGGCCTCGCCACGGGCCTCGCCGCGGGCTTCGCCCTCCCGCAGCCCTTCTTGGCGGCCTTCTTGGCGGCCTTCTGCCAACCAGTCCTGCACTGCCCTGGTGTGGCGGATTTCTTCGCGGGGAATACCGGCGATCAACATGATTTCTGCCTCACTGAGTTGGGGAAACCGTTGCACCAGCATAGGAAGGACAACCGTCTCAAGATCAGGCCGCTTAGCCAGGATCTGTTGACTGCTGGCGCTGAGCTCTTCCTCCGGACGTACCGGCAACGTGAGCAGGTTCAGTAGCGGATCCAGGTTGGTCTCTTGGCTCAGCTCTTCCAGGTTGAGCCACACCACCTGTTGATCCAGGAACACCTGCAGCGCCTGGGTGGGCCCGAGCCTGAGGCGACTGTGGGGCGTGATCACCAGCACCGCCCAGTGCTCCACCTGGGGCTGCTGCTGCAGAAACCGATAGGTCTGCGCTGCCAGGCGGTGGTGGAAACCTGGATCCGGGTGCATCTGCACCTCCAGCAGCACCACCGGAAACTCGGGGCTGCCGGTTTCGGCGCAGCCGGTGCTTTCCCTCGGCCAGAGCACGCCATCGAGGCGGTGGCTCAGCTCTTTGATCTCGAGAGCTTCAAAGCGATAGAGCCGATCCCCGGGAGCGGCAGGATCGAGGCTGAATGCGGTAGCGGCGGCGGCTGAGCCGGGTAGAAGCGCACGAATCAGGTCGGGGGCGCTCTGGAAGACTCGGTAGTACCAGCGGTCGGTGTTCAAGAGCAGCAACCCTGGCTGGCGAAAAGGTAGCTGCGGCTTGGGGTTGGGGTTGGGGCTGCAGCCCGTGCGGGGCTTGGTGCGTGGGGAGCCTCGTTGGAGGTAGGAGGCTGAACGGCTGGTTCTGGCAGGGTCTCCTGGTGGCTCAGGGGTTGCCGGCCAGCCAGGCAGCCAGGTCGGCCGGACCTTGGAAGTCGAGCAGGGCGTCGGCCAGGGATTCCAGTCGCTCCAGCGGCAGGGCCTGGATCTGGGCGGTGGTGGCGTCAGTGAGGGGGCCGCAGCGGCGGTTGAGGAGGCGGAGGGTGACGGCTCCTCACCCTCCTGGCGGGCCTCGGCCAGCCAGCCCTGAACGGCACGGGTGTGGCGGATTTCTTCTCAGGGGATGCCGGCAATCACCATGATCTCACCGTTCTTGATGAGACAGCCGTGGTGAGCTGGGGGTCGAGCCTGGGGCGGCGGCTGAGCAGTCCGTACGGGCTGGGGCAGATCAGATCGGGCCATCAAGAGCAGGCAATGAGGCGCACCTGCAAAGCCTGGACGCGCTGAAAGCCGACATCACCAGTGATCATCACGGCATCAGGCCCCAGTTGCAGGCAACAAGCCGCCTGCAGGGCATCAGGTGTGCGCAGCCCATGGTTAGCGCGCAGTTGCGTCGCCAGCTCCACAACAGATGCGCTGAGCTCCACAACCAGCAGATCCGGCTGGGCAAACAACGCCTCAAAACGATCCAGGCAGACTTGATCGCCCCGCCGCAGTGGAGCAACCAGACACTCGAGAAGGCTGAGGCGGCTCACAGCCAGTGCGAGATCCGCTGCCTCCGATGCAAGCTGCTGGAGGGTTGCCTGGGCCGCTTGGGCCCATGGGGCTTCGCCATCCACCAAATAGATCAATGCGCTGGCATCAAGGAAAGCAATCACCAGTCGCGCTCAGCCGCTAGCTCCGCATCGATCTCGGCCTTACTGCGCGTGCTCGTTGATGGCGGCAGGGCCAGCAGCCACTTCAACGCCGATGCTTCGGCCACAGGAGCTCGTGATGCCTGCAACTGCAGCTGGCGGTAGTGCTGCTCACTCAGCACCACAGCGGCAGATCGGTTGCGCTTCAACAGATGGACCGGGCCATGCTGCAGCGCCTGCTCAATCGCTGCAATACCACGGCGCTTGAGCTCAGCTGAGGTGAGCGCGTTCTGCGGGTCCATGGCACAGAGATCGCTGAAGATAACAGTTAAGTACTAAGAACAGTACTGGAGCAATCCTAGATACTGGCTCATTCCCGTGCCCTCACATGCAAATGCGAGTGAGGCAGCGCTGGCTGGCGAACAGGATGATTGGGTTTGGGGCGGGGCTGGAATCAGTGCAGGGCTTGGTGGGAGTAGGGATTTGTTGGCGCCAGGAATCTGAGCGGCTCGTTCGGGCTGGAGCTATTGGCTGTTGAGGGGCAAGTCAGTCCTGTTGCCTCAGGCCATTGTTCGCTTTAGAGGCATTGGCGGCTGCAGATGTGGTGTGGTGGGGCTCAGTCGTTGGCTGCCAGCCAGGTGCTCAGGTCGGCCGGGCCTTGGAAGTCGAACAGGGCATCGGTCAGGGCTTCCAATCGCTCCAGCGGTAAGGCCTGGATCTGGGCGGTGGTGGCGCCTGAGAGGGGGCCGCAGCGGCGGTTGAGGAGGCGGAGGTTGACTTTGGCTTCGCCGCGGGCCTCGCCACGGGCTTCGCCCTCCCGCAGCCCTTCTTGGCGGCCTTCTGCCAACCAGTCCTGCACGGCGCGGGTGTGGCGGATCTCTTCTCGGGGAATACCGGCGATCAACATGATTTCTGCCTCACTGAGTTGGGGAAACCGTTGCACCAGCATAGGAAGGACAACCGTCTCAAGATCAGGCCGCTTAGCCAAGATCTGTTGACTGCTGGCGCTGAGCTCCGCCTCCGGACGTACCGGCAACGTGAGCAGGTTCAGCAGCGGATCCAGGTTGGTCTCTTGGCTCAGCTCTTCCAGGTTGAGCCACACCACCTGTTGCTCCAGGAACACCTGCAGCGACTGGGTCGGGCCCAGCCTGAGGCGCCTGTGGGGCGTGATCACCAGCACCGCCCAGTACTCCACCTGGGGCTGCTGCTGCAGAAACCGATAGGTCTGCGCCGCCAAGCGGTGGTGGAAGCCTAGATCCGGGTGCAGCTGCACCTCCAGCAGCACCACCGGAAACTCGGGGCTGC
>JAPLID010000145.1 GCA_026389285.1 Cyanobacteriota bacterium | reverse complement strand
GAGCAGATCCTCGATCAGTTCGTTCCCTTCTCGCTCGACACCTCCAGCAGCACCATCGCCCCCTCCCACGACATCCTTCCCGGAGGCCCCAGCGACAACGGTCTGCATGAGCGCCTGTACCAGAGCGCCACGGCCGGCTGGCGGCGGCTCGGCCGCGGCTCCGAGGCCTTCCATGAGTTCAACCACGACAGCCTGGCCGCCTCCGCTTCCGGGCTCACCGCTTCCGGTGCCGGCCTCTGGGCCTCCGGTCGCAACGAATCCGGCGCCGGTCTGATGGCCCGTCAGCGCTCCTTCTGGCTGGTTGCCGACGCCGAACTGATCGTGTACGGCGCCACCGATCCTGCGGCCCGCCTCTCGATCGGCGGCGAGGAGGTGCCCCTCTCCCCCGATGGCACCTTCCGCATCCAGGTGCCCTTCCGCGACGGCCAGCAGCTCTATCCGATCGAGGCCGTCGCCGCCGACGGCGAGCAGCGCCGCAACATCACCCTCGAGTTCCAGCGCACCACCCCCGAGGCCAACGTCAACACCAAGGAAGCGGCTGTTCCCGACTGGTTCTAAGGCCCTGGGGCTGTCCTGGTGTTCAACGCATCGATCAGCCGCTTCAGGTCGCCGTCATCGCTGGCTTCAGCCACCAGGGTTAAGGCCAGCTCGCTGTCGTCCAGGGGATCCCGCCCCTTGAGTTGCTGCTCCAGAACAGCCCGATCGGCATCGGAAGGATCCAGTCCAGCGGACTGACGGCCGCTGATGCGCCGCAGTGCCAGCTCGGGGGGACAGCGGCAGTCGAGGATTAGGAAGCGGGCTCCGCAGCGCTCGGCCAGGTCGGCAAAGCGCTGGCGATGGTGGCGCCGCAGAAAGGTGGCATCGACAATCAGCGACAGGCCGGCCTCAAGCACGGCTTCGGTGCAACGGGGCAGCTGCTCACCGAACAGCTGCTCGCCCACCTCGGCTGCGTAGAGATCGCCGCTGCGCGGTTCCCGGGCCGGCAGGCCCCAGAGTCCGAACAGCCGCTTGCGCTCGACATCGGAGCGCAGATGGAGCCAGCCCAGCTGCCGCGCCAGCTGCCGGGCCCGATGGCTCTTGCCACTGCCTGAAACCCCATGGGTGATCAGCAGCACGGGGGCGGCCGGGGCCGTGGTGGCTTGCGCCAGGGTCAGATAGGACTCGATCACAGCCTGTTGGGCTGAGCATTGCGAAGGCGGCAGGTCGGCCTGCTGCAGCCGCAGGGCGGCCACCTTGGCCCGCACCAGGGCCCGGTAGACCACATACCAGCGCCAGGCCCGCAGGCCGGCGTAGTCGCCGGTGAGCTCGAGCCAGCGGTTCAGCACCAGGGCCGCCAGTTCGCCGCGCTGGCGCTGGCGCAGATCCATCACCAGAAAGGCCATGTCACTGGTGAGGTCGATCCAGCGCAGGGGTGGGCTGAACTCCAGGCAGTCGAAGACGAGGATGCGCCGCTGCCAGAGCGCCATGTTGCCCAGATGCAGATCCCCGTGGCACTCGCGGATCCAGCCGTCCCCGCGGCGGGCCTCGAACCAGGGGGCCAGCCGCTGCGCCTGCTCCTCACTCCAGCGGCGCAGGCTGCTAAGGCGGGGATCGGTGCCGAGCACGCGATCCAGCACCTCCAGGTTGGCGATGGCGGGCGCACGGACTTGTGTTGCCGTGCCGAACAGCTCCTGATCGGGGGCGACGGCGGCAGCGGCATGGAAGTGGGCCAGGCTGCCCGCGAGTTGCTCGAACAGATCCTCGAGCGCTTGAGGTGCCAGCTCCTGGCGCTCAAGCACCGCAGGCAGCAGATCGTCGTGGCGGAACTGGCGCATCTGCACGGCCGTCTCGATGATCGGTCCGTCGCCTTGGAAGCTGGCCGCAGCGGCCGGCCCATGGATCGGGCAGAGCCCCAGGTAGAGCTCCGGCGCCAGGCGGCGATTGAGCCGCAGCTCCTCCCGGCAGAAATGCAGTCGCCGCTCAGGGGTGCTGAAGTCAACGAAGCCCAGATTCACCGGTTTCTTGATCTTGTAGGCGTAGCTGCCGGTGAGCAGCACCCAGGAGATGTGGGTTTCCAGCAGCTCAATCCTGCCGACCGGATGGGCGTAGGCCTCGGGGCGGAGCAGGCCGGTGATCAGGGGCTCCATGGCAAGGCCTCGTCAGCGGGGGACATGGGCGAGCGTGGTCCGCAGCTGCGGCTGCTGTTGCGCCGCTGGCGGGATCAACAGCCTGGATTGATCTGGCGCATCTGCCAGGTGATCATGGCTTCAACCGGTGCCCAGAACAGAAAGGGCAGCATCAACAGGGCCGAGGAGAAAGACAATGACAACAGCAGCACGGTGAGGATCAGTCCGTAGACCCAGCTGATCACACAGATCATCGTGCCGGTTGAGAGTCGTCGGGAGCGACACATCAGCCAGGTGTAGCCCTCGATCAGAATCAGCAGCAGCACATAGGCCACCACCAGGTTCCAGTTATTACGGATGCTCCAGCTGATCAGGGCCGACAGGTAAAAGCAGGCGTGAATCAACAACCAGATCATGGGGATCAACGCCGAAAATGTCAGCCAGGGAGGTCGACGCAGCCCCTGATACCAGGCGAAATCCTTGCGCGTGGGGTTGATCAACAGGATCACCCCCTCCATCAGGATGAGAATCAGCAGCCAGGGAGGCACGTTATGCAGTTCGGCGAAGGGTTGCTGAAGCCAGTGCTAAGAGCTGCCTCGGGGAGGACAGGGACCTGAGGAGCTCTGCACGGATCCTTTACATCGGGACTTTCCCTGTCTAAAAATCTCTGGTGCTGTTCCGAGCTGAGGAAAAGCGTGCCGGAGCTGACGGTTGAAGGGGTGAAAGATGAGGGCCGGACGGCGCAACAGACGTCCGCTGACCAGGCGACGGGAAACTAATGGGGAAGGCACAGTCCATCCAAGCATTGGCCGCGGCGGGATCCATCCTGACAAGAGAACAGGATGAAAGAAAGCGGGATCACCATGTTGACCGAGCTTAACCCTTCCTGAGTATCTCCTTGGCAAGGGTTGTCGGGGACCGCATGGATGTCAGGGCGGCCCGGCCTGTCATCGCCGGCCATCATGGACGTGACTGCAGGAACTCTTCCAGCCGCTGGCCCGGGCCCAGGGAGTGCCAGCGGCGGCAGCTGCCCTGACGCTCCCAACTGTGAATGATCAGTAAATGGGCATCACGGCAGACCAGCCGGTGCCGGAAGCGCAGGGCGGCGAGTGCGGCCCCATCCCCCGGCGGCGCCACCGGATCGAGATCGGCCTGGCTGCGGAGCAGGGCGGCCAGCAGCCGGCCCCCGGGCACATCGCAGCCACTGACCGGCAGCCCGGCATGGTCCAGGGACTGACGCAGGCGCTGGGCGATCTGGGCGGGGTCGGAGCGCTGCTTCAGCAGCAGGTGCAGCGGCCCCCAGCCCGGCACCCCCAGAACCGAAAGCAGGGCCCAGTTGGAGCGATCGGAGCAAGCCACGAAACCGGGAGAGCACACTCCCTGTCAGTGCCACCATGCGTCTCGACCGCCGCCGCGGTCCCTTCCGCGATTCAGCCCCATGGCCCTGCCCGAACGCTCCCGACCCGCCTGGCTCAACTGGTTGATTCTGTTGGCGTTTCTGTGGTCCTCCTGGCAGCTCGCCGGGCTCTGGCTGCAGCGCTTTCACGGCTGAGGCTGCTGCTGAGGCCGTCGCCGGCTACGGCCACAGGCGCGGCCTTCAGAGCTCGAGCTGGTAGCCGGCTCCGCGCATCCAGCGCTCGAACTCGATCAGCACCAGCTCATTGGGGCAGTCGATCAGGGAGAGGTTGCGGACGGTGCAATCGCCATGGCCGCCGTGGTGCAGGGTCAGCAGGAACTGATCACCGCTGAGGCCACAGACCTCGGGGTCACTGCGCACCACCACATCCAGGGCGGCTCCCAGCCGGGCGACACGACGGCGCAGATCGGACCAAGTCATTGCGTTTCTCCCAGGTCCGATCCATGGACCTGGTCCCACTCTCTCATCAGTGCCTGCGGGTGCTGAGCGAGACCGCCCGGCCTGTGGCAGTAGCCCTCGGCGCTCAGGGTCTGCCGGCTGTGGCCGGTGTCCCCGGGCTGGGGGCGGGGACCGGCGGCGGCGGGATCACCAGGGCCAGGACGGCCGCTGCCGCCAGGGCCGTCAGGCCGGCCACAGGCGCCGCCAGGCGGCGTTGAAGCGGCAGGCGTTCCGCCAGTTCCCGCTGCCTTAGCGGCAGCGGCAGCGGCAAGGCCAGCTGCAGCTGCAGCCTGGGGTCGAGCCGCAGGCCATCCAGCACCCGCACCAGATCGGCCAGCTCGGCATCGTCGAGATCCACCACCAGGGAGGGGTTGCCGGCCTGGCGGCTGCGCAGTTCCAGCCGATGGCCGCCGGCCGCACCCGGTTCGATCTGCACCGGCTGCCGCTCAGTGCCGAAGCGGCGGCCGACCCCGCTGATCAGATGGCGGGCATAGGGAAGCACCACGTCCATCAGGGCCAGCAGATGCTCCCGTTCGCCCTCCAGCTCGGGGCGGCCCACCCACTGCAGCCGCCAGCCCGTGATGATGCCGACTGAGTCCGGGGCCTGGCCGGCGGAGACATCCGGCACACCTTCGACCAGAAGCCGACAGCTCAGCTGGTCGTGGCGGAGGGTCTGTTTCATCAGGGCACTCTGAAGCATCGGACTGGGCGGATCGGCGGCTGGGGAGGCGCTCTGGACCCTTAGGCAGCGGCATCCTGCAGGCTGGCGCGCAGGCGCTCGAAGCCGCCTTCACCGGCGGCCAGGGAGAGGCTGCGCACCATCTGGCGGCGTTCGGCTGCCCCGAGCTGGGGATCGAGCAGATGCTGCACGCCACTTCGGCGCGGATTCATGCGTTCGCGGATCAGCTCGGCGAGGCGATCCTGAAACAGCTGCCAGCGCTGCTCCAGCAGCTCAGGGGCCTCACTACTGGAGAGCAAGGTACGGAGCATCGGGTAGAGGCGATCGGCCATCTGGCAGAGAATCCTGATCAAGGCGTCGGTTTCGCTGGTGGAGATCGAGCCCCGGCGGCAGGCACGCCGCAGGGGATTGTGGCAACGGCGCTTCCAGAGCTCGACCCGGTTGGGGAACAGCTCGCCGAAGCCCAGTTGCTGGGACATCCAGACCATCGCCTCGCCACCGTTGAGGTCCAGGGCCTCGAGTGACAGCAGCAGCAGATCAAGCCGCTCCAGCCCTCGTCGTGGCAGGGGACGGGTGTGCTGGGCCTGGGAAGGAGCCTGGGTCATGGCTGCGATGATGCCAGCAGCGGGGGTGATCCGTCATCCGCAGCGTCCAGCCCGATGTCCGTTCACCAGTCATTGCCCCTTCCATGATCTCCAGCGCCTCCACGGTCGATCTGCGCCAGCTTGTGCGCGAAATCCCTGATTTCCCCAAGCCCGGCATCCTGTTTCGCGACCTGACGCCGTTGATGCGCGATGTCGACGTCTGGCAGGAGGTGATCCGCCGGCTGGCCCTCCAGTGCGAGCCGCTGCAAGCCGATCTGATTGTCGGGATCGAGTCCCGTGGCTTCATTGTCGGCATGGCTCTCTCGATGGTCATGGGCCTGGGCTTCGTGCCGATCCGCAAACCCGGCAAGCTGCCCGGTCCCTTGCATCGCGTTGATTACGAGCTCGAATACGGCAGTGACAGGCTCGAGATTCAGACGGATTCCTTCGTCACGATCACGCCATCAGCCAGCGGCGGCGGCTTCGAGAAGTTCTGCCAGGGCGAGACGGACGCCAACGACGCCTCGGACGCCATCGACGCGGAGACCGAGGCCGCCTGCAGAAGAAGCGGCGTCGTGTGGGAGGAGATCCAGGTCGCCAACGACGCGCTCACCGAAGGGCCGGAAGTGCTCGAGATCCGGATCTTCGCCGACAGCGAGCATCGCCACAAGCTGGGCGAAACGGTCTTCGTGACCATCAACGACAGCTCCAGCTCACCCGCGTGCTCCGGCAAACGGGTGCTGGTGATCGACGATCTGCTGGCCACGGGCGGCACCGCCGCCGCCGCCGGCGAACTGGTGACCCTGGCGGGAGGCCAGCTCTGCGGCTTCGGCTTCGTGATTGAACTGGCCGGTCTCAGCGGCCGCCAGAAGCTGCAGGCTGGCGTGCCGGCGAAATCGCTGGTGGTTTACAGCTGAGTGACCTAATGCTGAGTGCTCTACAGCTCAGCGGCGGTGACTCAGGTCGGAGGTCCCTCAAGGCCGCTGGTCCTGCCAGTCGAGCACCTGAGCGAGCTGCTCGAGGTTGATCAACCCGTAGCGCCACAGCACCACCGGCAGGGGGGCCTGCTCGATTTCGGCCTGCTTCAGGCCCAGATCGAGGGCGCTGTCGCCGAGACCGATCTGGTGGCGCAGGTACTGCAGCAGCGCTGACGCCGCCGGCGCCTGGGGGGAGGAGCTGATCACCATGGTCAAGTTGGGATCGCCAGAGGCAGAGCCAGGCTTCACTCTGGAGCGGAGCCCTGGATTGCACAAGGCCCCGAGCTCATCACCGCCAGGCTGAAACGGCGCAGCCGCGGCCAACGGGCCAGCAGGCCCAGGGCCAGGCGGCGCAACGGCAGCAGGGCCTGGGAGCGATTGGAGAAGATCCGCACCAGCAGATCGGTGGCCAGCAGGGTGAGCAACAGATCCGGCCAGCGGCGGCGCCCGTAGGCGTCGCCGAGGCGGCGAAGGCTGAGTTGGCCGCAGGTGACCCTGCGGGCCAGCTGATGCAGCACCGCCACGTCGCGCCAGCAGAGATTGAGGCCCTGGCCCCCGACCGGATGGCAGCGATGGGCGCTCTCCCCCACCAGCAGCGTGCCGTTGCGGTGCAGGCGATGGGCGATCAACAGCTCCACCGGATAGGCCCGGGGCTGATCGAATAGGTCTTCGATCTGGAAGCGATCGGGCAGCACCCCCGCTAGCCGGTCGAGGAAAGCGCTGGCCGGCAGGCTCTCCAGCTGGTGAGCGCGGCCGGTGGGAGCACTCCAGACCAGCTGAAAGCGACGTTCTCCCAGAGGCAGGACAGCAAAGGGCCCCTCCGGCCGCAGCAACTCCCAGGCCTGGGTGTCGACCGCTCCGCGCAGGGACACTTCTGCCGTCAGGCAGGCTTGGCGGTAGGTGCGGCGCCAGCTGCCGACGCCGAGGCGGCTGCGTGTAGCCGAGTTGGGGCCATCGGCTGCGATCACCAGATCGACCCGCTGGCTTGCCTCCGGATCCGGCACCGCTTCAGGGCCCAGCTGCAGACGGACGGCGTCCGAAGCCGCCAGGCATCGCAGCAGCAAGGGCATCAAGGTGTCGTGGCGACCGATCCAGCCGATGGCGCTCGAGCCGCTGCGGGCCTGGCGTGGCGCCAGATCGGCGGGCGAGAACGCCACCACGCGGTCGGCGCCCAGATCCCAGAGCTGAAGTTGGTCAAAGGGAATCAGCTGGGGCTCGATCAAGGCCCAGAGATTCAGGCGTTCCAGCAGCTCGCGGCTGGATTGGGTGAAGGCGTAGGCACGGCGGCGTTGGCCCAGGGCTTCAGCACTGAGCGGATCTCGCAGTTCCACGGACCAGCCGGCATCGACTAGGGCCAGGGCCGCCAGGGCACCGGTGGGTCCGGCACCCAGCACCCTGGCGACGAATCCACCGACGGGCGCCCGGCGAGCGGACCGGGAAGGGGCGGCGAGCACGGACGGGTCGGGGACGAAGGGTGGGGGGGTGGACAAACAAAACGCCGCAACAGAAGCTGCTGCGGCGCGATGGGTTCAAAGCCGGGCCAGATCCGACATGAAGGAGTTGGCTCTGTGATCGTTGGGTGCGAACTTTCAGGGTCGAACTGGACTCAGAGCCGAGGTAATCAGCCGATGCCGAGCAGGCCGCGGGTGAAGGCTTCGCCGCCGAGGGCGAACTCGGTGGCCAACAGGGCAATGAAGCCGAGCATGGCCATGCGGCCGTTGAGCTTCTCAGCGCGAACGTGGAAGCCCCAGCCGCTATCGGCGCTCACCACTTCCATGCGGGGCTCGGTGGCGAAGGCATTGAGGCGGCCGCCGTCTTCGGTGGTGACGGTGGCGCCGCGGATGGTTGCTGCGGCGGCAGCGGTGGGGGCGTTGCCGGTGGCTTGAGTCATGGGGAAGTTTGTGGTGTGTGACGCAACTGTAACGCAATGTTGCGGGTTTGCCGCGGATTGGTGGCGCAGTGGGGTGGAGCTTGCCCAGAACCCCTGCCGTCACTGGCCTGGTTCAGCGCCTGGTCGCGGAATTCCGGTCACGGAGTCCGCACTTCATGGACTGATTCGCCGCTCGGACCCGCGCTCGCGGGCCTCTCAGCGCAGGCGCAGCAGGCAGAGCTCTTCAAAGGCTGGGCGCAACAGGAAGGGGTACTCCCCAACCCACAGCTTCAGCTGCGGCAGCCAGGCGTCGGTGAGGGCGCTGATGCGCGAAAAATCCTTGCGCTCGCTGAGTACCAGGGTGCGGATCACCATGCCGCGGCGGATCTTCTCGTGTTTCTTCTTGTCCAGGGGGAAGCGCACCTGGCCGAGGTAGCCGTCCCCATCCTCCAGCTCCAGGCACAGCCAAATGCGGTGGTTCTCCACCAACTCGAGGCGGCCGTCATTGTTGGCCTGCTCGCGGCGACTTTCGACCACTTCGCGGGTGAACAGATCCGCCACCCGGCCTTCGAAGATCGCTGCCGCCGGATAGCGGCGCAGGGCCGCGTTCTTCTGGCCCGCTTCCAGGATCGGTCCCCAGAGGATGTAGAGCAGAAACACCACCCCGACCACCAGCATCACCGGGGCGAACTGGCTGTTCATCGACAGCGCCTGGCTGACCAGCAGGGTGATTACGCCGCCGATCACCGAGATCAGCACGCGCTGCAGCAGTTTGCGGGGGTCGCCGCTGCAGGCATTGAACTGGGGCCCCGTGGCCACCGCCGGAATCAGGCGGCTGAACTCCTGGGGTTTGACGGGGATCAGCATCGCTTCAGGATGGCGCCTGGCCGGCCCCACTCACAACAGGCGCTCCAGTCCGTAAACGAGGCCGGCCAGCGATCGCACCCGGCGCACGCTCAGCAGCACGCCGGGCATGTAGGCGCTGCGCTCGATCGTGTCGTGGCGCAAGGTATAGGTCTCTCCGGGGGCGCCGAACATCACCTCCTGGTGGGCCACCAATCCCGGCAGCCGGATCGAATGCAGCCGCAGGCCGCTGTCGCGCTGGCCGCCGCGGCAGCCTGCCAGGGTTTCGTGCTCCTCCACCTGCAGGGGGTTGAAGCTTTTGCCCAGCTCCTCGATCAGTTCCGCGGTCTTGATGCAGGTGCCGCTGGGGGCATCGGCCTTGCGGTTGTGGTGCAGTTCGGTCAGTTCGGCGAAGTCGTAGAAGCGGGCGGCGGCGGCGGCGGCCTGCTGCAGCAGCACCATGCCCACCGAGAAGTTGGGTATCACCGCTCCCCCCACCGAGGCCTTGGCGGCGAAAGCGGCCAGATCCTGCAGTTGCTCCGGGCTCAGCCCGGTGGTGCCGATCACTGGATGCACGCCATAGGCGATCGCTGAGCGGGTGTGCTCGTACACCACCGAAGGATGGGTGAAATCCACCAGCACGGCGCCCCCGCCAGGCCCGGCGTTGCGCACCGCCTGGCTGGCCTGGCAAAGGCTGCCTTCGAGATCGGCGGTGATCGCTACCTCCAGTTCCCCCAGCCCCAGCTCCAGCCCGACATCACAGCCCTCCTTGCCAGGCGTGTTGTCGATCGCGCCCACCAGGGTGGTGTCGGGGGCGGTGAGCACCGCTCGGATCACCTCGCCCCCCATGCGCCCCAGGGCGCCGGCCACCACCACCGGGATCAGCGCCTGCTCTGGGGCGGCGCGGAAGGCAGGCGAGGGCGCGCTTGTCATGGCGAAGGGGCGGACAGGGGCGGTGTGGGGCGAGCCTATGAGGCGCCGGTGTCCCCGGTATCAGGTCCCGGCCTGCAACAGCCACAGCCCTCAACAGCCACAGCCTTCAACAGCCACAGCCTTGAACAGCCGCCACCTGTAACGGCCAGCTCCTGTAACAGCGGGCGCGTCGGATCTCACGTCGTCAACCTTTACTACGTAGGCTCCCAGGGATCGCTCAATCAGAACACATGTTCACGCAGGTCCGTTCCGCCAGCCGTCGGGTCAGCCCCGGCCCCAGCGAGCGCAAGGACCGGGCGGTGATGAAGGCCGTCTACGTAGTGCTTGAGCCCCAGTACCAAAACGCCCTGACCACGGCGGCCACCAGCCTCAACGATCAGAACGGTCCTTTGGCGGTGGAGCTGAGCGGCTACCTGATCGAGGAGCTGCGTGACCCGCAGAACTACGCCGACTTCTGTGCCGATGTGGCCGCGGCGGACGTGTTCATCGCTTCGCTGATCTTCATCGAGGATCTGGCCCAGAAGGTGGTCGCGGCTGTGGCGCCCCACCGGGACCGGCTCAAGGCGGCGGTGGTGTTCCCGTCGATGCCAGAGGTGATGCGGCTCAACAAGCTGGGCACCTTCTCGATGGCCCAGCTCGGCCAGAGCAAGAGCGCCATTGCCCAGTTCATGAAAAAGCGCAAGGAGAAGAGCGGCTCAGCCGGCTTCCAGGACGCCATGCTCAAGCTGCTGAACACCTTGCCGACGGTCCTCAAGTACTTGCCAGTGGAGAAGGCGCAGGACGCCCGCTCCTTCATGCTCAGCTTCCAGTACTGGCTGGGCGGCACGCCGGACAACCTGCGCAACTTTCTGTTGATGCTGGCAGATAAGTACGTCTTCCCCCGCAACGGCACAGAACGCCCTGAGGTCACCGTCGTTGATCCGGTGGTGTTCCCTGATCTGGGCCTCTGGCATCCGCTGGCGCCGGCGATGTTCGAGGACCTCAGGGAGTACCTGAACTGGACCGCCAGCCGCAGCGATCTCAGCGAGAAGGCCCGCAAGGGCCCCGTGATCGGTCTGGTGCTGCAGCGCAGCCACATCGTCACCGGCGACGAGGCCCATTACGTGGCGATCATCCAGGAGCTGGAATACCGCGGCGCCACCGTGATTCCGGTGTTCTGCGGTGGCCTCGACTTCAGCAAGCTCGGGGATGGCGATCTGAAGGGCCACCTGCACCGGGTGAAGGCCCAGGTCGCTCTGCAGATCGCCATCCCGGAACTCGATGGTGCGATCGAGCCGATCGTGCTTTCGGGGCGCGACGACGCCACCGGCAAGGCCCACACCCTGCAGGATCGGGTCGAGGCGATCGCTGAACGTTCAATCCGCTGGGCTTCGCTACGGATCAAGCCCCGGGCCGAGAAGAAATTGGCGATCACGGTGTTCAGCTTCCCTCCGGATAAGGGCAATGTAGGCACAGCGGCCTATCTGGATGTGTTCGGCTCGATTCATCGGGTGTTGGAGGAGATGAAGTGCAAGGGCTATGACATCTCCGATATGCCCCGCACTCCAAAGGCGCTGATGGAGGCCGTGCTCAGCGATCCGGAAGCCCTGGTCGGTTCGCCGGAACTGGCGATCGCCCATCGGATGAGCGTCGAGGAATACGAACGGCTGACCCCCTATTCACAGCGACTTGAAGAGAACTGGGGTAAACCCCCCGGCAATCTCAACAGCGATGGCACCAACCTGCTGATCTACGGCCGCCATTTCGGCAATGTGTTTGTGGGGGTCCAACCCACCTTCGGCTACGAGGGCGATCCGATGCGGTTGCTCTATTCGCGCAGCGCCAGTCCCCACCATGGCTTTGCCGCCTATTACACCTATCTGGAGAAGGTCTGGGGCGCTGACGCGGTGCTGCACTTCGGCACCCATGGCTCGCTGGAGTTCATGCCCGGCAAACAGATGGGCATGAGCGATACCTGCTACCCGGATTCGCTGATCGGGGCTCTGCCGAATCTCTATTACTATGCAGCCAATAATCCTTCCGAGGCCACCATCGCCAAGCGGCGCGGTTATGCCTCCACGATCAGCTATCTCACCCCCCCGGCCGAGAACGCCGGCCTTTATAAAGGTCTCAAGGAGCTCGGTGAGCTGGTGGGCAGCTACCAGCAGCTGCGGGAGAGCTCCCGCGGCGTTCAGATCGGCAACGCCATTGTCGAAACGGCGCGCCAGTGCAATCTCGACAAGGATGTGAGCCTGCCGGAGGTGGATGGCTCCGAGCTGGATCTCGACG
>JAPLID010000138.1:3864-26489 GCA_026389285.1 Cyanobacteriota bacterium | reverse complement strand
CGTGGCCACCCAGCTGGCTGTGGGCATCAACGAAGTTCCTTCCGGCCTTGCCAGGGCGCTCAAGCAGCACGCCGAATCCGGCGAAGGCTGAGCCGCTCCCCCGACTGTCATCTCGACCGTCCAACCACCCGATCTGTTGCTGATTCTCAACCATGTCCGCTACCACTGACACCATCCTCGACCAGCTGAAAACCCTCTCCCTGCTGGAAGCTTCCGAGCTCGTCAAGCAGATTGAAGAGGCTTTCGGTGTCTCCGCCGCCGCTTCCGCCGGCGTGGTGATGGCCGCCGCTCCCGCCGCCGCTGAGGCTGTGGAAGAGAAGACCGAATTCGACGTCATTCTCGAGAGCTTCGACCCCGCCTCCAAGATCAAGGTGCTCAAGGCCGTCCGCGAGGCCACCGGCCTCGGTCTGGGCGAAGCCAAGGCCCTGGTCGAAGCCGCCCCCAAGGCGGTCAAGGAAGGCATTGCCAAGGCCGAGGCCGAAGCTCTGCAGAAAACCCTCGAAGAAGTCGGCGGCAAAGTCACGATCAAGTGATCGCCCGGTTGGGCTTCGGCCCGACCAGCCCCCTGCCCGGAGCCTGCTAACGCTTGGCTTCCCTGGCCGGTCCCTGCGGGGGCCGGCTTTTTGCTGGGGCCTGGCCTGGCCGCCCCCGCCAAGGCCCACAACCAATAAAAAAGCCCCGCCGAAGGCAGGGCTTTGTGGTGGAACGATTTCGGGAGTCTGTCCTCGTTTCGACCCTGAAAGAGCGTCCCTCACTCCTCACCCCGGAATCTTATGGCTCGCTTGCGTGGGCGAGCAGGTGAAGGAGGCCGGCAAATCAACTGGCACCGCAGCCCTGACCGCGATCACTCCCGGAAGGGAATCACCTGCAGGGCGATGGTGCGACCCGGTTCGGCTTGCATTGGCGGCAGCTCAGCGCCGTTGCTCCCAGCGCCTGCCTGGGGCCAGTCCCGGCCGGGGTTGGAGCGACGGGCCAGCAGGGACTGCCGTGGCGTCTGAGGTGGCGTCTGTGATGGCGTCTGAGGTGGCGTCTGAGGTGGCTCCAGGGGTGATGGCGGGGCCTGCAGCGACGGGCCGGACGCCTGGGCGATCAGCTGGGGCAGGCTGCTGCCGTTGGCGAAGTAAATGTGGCTGAGAGCCTGGTTGCCGAAGCTGCGGCGCTGCAGTTCCCAGCCTGGATCCAGTTGCAGGGCCACGAAGCCATCGCGATCGCGGCGGCTCACCTCCGCCCGGCCCACCACCAGATCGGTGGGCGAGGCCACGGAGCTGGCCTGCAGAAGGAGGGTTGAGCCCCGCTGCACCAGCCGCAGGCGCCAGCTGCCGGCCAGGTCGTCGCGATTGATGCGCAGTGAATAGCCGTTGCTGTCGAGGTAGCGGCTGCAGATCCCGGTGAAGTCGAAGCGGTTCAAGCTCGGATCGATCAGCCCATCGCCGCGCGGTTGCCAGCAGGCGGGACGCCGGCGCAGTTGCTCCAGCACCAGCAGGTTCCAGTCGTCAGCGCCGACCGGCCTGGCCAGGATCGCGAAGTTTCTGGCATCCAGCGGACGCCCGTCGAACAGCTCATTCGCCCGGGCCAGGGGCAGGGAGCCCTGGGGCAGCGCCGCCGACAGCGCCGTGCAGGTGAGGGCAAGCCCTGTCAGGGCCAGGTAGGTTCGCTTCATGTTCAGGCGTCCTCGGCCCCGGCTCTGTCCGGGTTTGGGAGGCCCATTTAACCGAAGCCGACAAGAGGGGGCCAATGGTCGATCAGCCGCTGCGTGTAATCGCCGCTGCCTGCGATGGGGCCTGCAGCGGCAACCCAGGACCCGGCGGCTGGGGCGCGCTGCTGCGCTTTGAGGACGGCTCCCAGCGGGAACTGGGCGGAGCCGATCCCGCCACCACCAACAACCGTATGGAGCTGAAGGCCGCTCTGGCCCTGCTGGAGACCTTGCGGGATCTGCCGCGGCATCCGGACCTGGTGATCCGCACCGACAGCCGCTACCTGATCGACGGGCTGCAGAAGTGGCTGGTGGGCTGGAAGCGCAAGGGCTGGCGCACGGCCTCGGGCGGCCAGGTGCTCAACCGCGATCTCTGGGAGCAGCTGGACCGGGCCCGCCTGCCGGATCTCACCTTGATTCATGTGCGCGGCCACAGCGGCGATCCCGACAACGACCGCTGCGACACGATCGCGGTGGCCTTTGCCCGGGGCCAGCGGCCGGCCCTGGCCCGGGAGGGGCCGCAGGTGCCGGCGGCTTCGGTGGCTCCCAGGCGTGCGGCCGGCAAGCCTTTGATCCTGGATGTGGTGCCCGCAGAAGCTCCGGTGCCGGCCCAGGGCGATCAGGCCTCCGCTGAGCTGGCCCCAGAGCCCCTGGTGCGGCTGCTGGGCCGGCTGGAGCTGGCCGAGCGCCTGGCGGCGGGCGGCTTTTCGCTCACCCTGGTGGAGCTGGCCCAGGTGGTGGAATTGCCGCTGCGCAGTCTGGAGGCCCGCCAGCAGGCCTGGCCCTGGCGGGACTGGACAGTGGTGCCCCTCGACCAGGGGCACTGGCGCCTGGAGCGGGACGCGGGAGGATTGGAGACGCGGTCGTGAGTCGGGTGGAGATGGATCAGGACGACCTCACGGTGGCGGCGGCGGACTTCCAGGCCCCGCCCGAACCCAGTGGCCGTATCGGTGTGCTGTACCGGCGCTTCGTCGAGCCGCTGCTGCGCCAGGACGACGGCACCGACGCCGAACAGCTCAGCCAGGCCACCCTCTCGGCCCTGGGCCAGGTGTCGCCACGCCGCAACTGGCCGCTGATGCGCGGCACGCTCGAGGGCCTGGCTGGTGAATTGCAGCGCCGCGACCCGCGCCTGCAGCAGACCCTGTTCGGCTGTCGCTTCGCCAATCCCCTGGGGCTGGCGGCCGGCTTCGATAAAAACGGCGTCGCCGCCGGTATCTGGGATCGCTTCGGCTTCGGCTTCGCCGAGCTGGGCACGATCACCTGGCAGGCCCAGGCCGGCAATCCCCGCCCCCGCCTGTTTCGCCTGGCGGCGGAGCGGGCGGCCCTCAACCGCATGGGCTTCAACAACGAGGGGGCCCGGGCGGTGAAGCGGATCCTGGAGAAGCAGGCCCTGCCGCCGCCGGGACAGCGGCCGGCGGTGCTGGGGCTCAACTTCGGCAAGTCGCGGCTGACCTCGCTGGAGCTCGCCCCGGACGACTACGCCTCCTCGCTGGAACTGCTGGCCTCGCTGGCGGACTATGCCGTCGTCAATGTCAGCTCCCCCAACACCCCCGGCCTACGGGATCTGCAGGAGGAGTCGCAGCTGCGGCGGCTGGTGGAGCGCCTGCGGCGTCTGCCGGCCTGCCCGCCGCTGCTGGTCAAGATCGCGCCCGACCTCGAGGACGATGCCATCGATGCGATCGCCCGCCTGGCCTATGAGGAGGGGCTGGCCGGCATCATCGCCGTCAACACCAGCCAGGAACGGTTCGGTCTGGGCGAGCGGCTGATTGCGGCCACCGGTCGCAGCCTGGCGGAGGAGGCCGGGGGGCTGAGCGGCCGGCCGCTGCGGGCCCGGGCCCTGGAGGTGCTGCGGCGCCTGCGCGCCACCGCGGGCCCGGCCCTGCCCCTGATCGGCGTGGGCGGCATCGATTCGGCCCCGATCGCCTGGGAGCGGATCACGGCGGGGGCCTCCCTGGTGCAGATCTACACCGGCTGGATCTACGAGGGGCCCGAGCTGGTGCCCCGGATTCTGGAGGGGCTGATCCAGCAGCTGGATCGCCATGGCCTGCGCACGCTTACCGAAGCGGTCGGTTCAGGGCTGCCCTGGCGCTGAAACCTCGGTAGCGTTACTCAGCGTGGGATCAGCTGATTGGAGCTTTCCGGGTTATTGGAGGATCTGCAGGACCGCCTGCGGCCGATCAAGGCCCAGATGTTCCCGCAACAGGTGCTGATCGAGCTGCAGGATGCCGGCCTGCGCGGCCAGCAGCTCAAGAACAACGCGCCCCTACCCGTAAGCCTGGAGGCGCCCCTGCCGGCTCTCACCTGCCGGGAGGGCATGCCTTTGGAGCGGGAGCCGCTCGGTGATCTGATCGGCGATCTTCTGGTCAACGAAAACCAGCAGGACGCCTACGTGCATGCCGTCCTGCCCTTTGAGGCGTCCCATTGGCGGGTGATTGTCTGGGCTGATGGCGAGTTACATGCCGATCCTGAGGAGACGCTGCGGCAGGTCGATCCCGAGATGAATCTGCCCTTCACCCTGGAGGAGGCCTACCTCGACTTCCAGGTGCTGCCCGGGTCGCCCCCCCAGATGTTGCTGGTGGCGTCGCCGCGCAAGTTGGTGGACGGCTGGATCGAGGTGTTTTCCCTCGCGGGGGCCAAGCTGGATCGGCTGGCTCCGGCCCAGAGCTGTCTGATGGCGGCCCTGGCCGATGAGCTGGCCGCAGCCCCGCCCGAGCGACTGGTGGTGCTGCTGATGCCGGAGGAGTACGAATGCAAGCTATGCCTGTTCCACAACGGCCTGCCGGTGTTCGAGCGCAGCCTGCCGGTGGGCGGCCAGGATCTGGCGGATGAACTGGTGCGCTGTTTGGTTTTTTACCATCGCCAGCAGCCTGAGCTGCGCGGCATGCACTTGCTGATCACCGACGGAATTCTGGGTCAGGAGGCGGTGGAGCAGGCCCTGGGGATGCCGGCCCGGCAGCTGGAATGGGAACCCTACGGATCGCTGCTGCTCAAGGGGCTGGCGATCCAGCGCGGGACACTCGCATGAGAACACCCCTGCGCCTGCCTTCGTTCAAGGGATTCAGCCTGTCCCGGGAGCCAGCGCCCGCCGCTGGCGCTGCGGAGCTTGCGCTGCCCGAGGCAGCCTTCGCCCCCGGCCTCGATCTGTTGCGGGAGCGCCGCCGCGAACTCGGCCAGGAGCCGATCACGGTGGCGCTCGCCGATCGTCGCCGGCTGCTGACCCAGGGCACCCTGCTGGGGGCGATCGTGTTCGGTGTGGTGCTGGGCCTGATCAGCCTGGTGTATCTGCGCCATCAGATGGTCAAGTCCCAGATGGGGCAGCTCACCCAGGTGGAAGCCCAGTCGACCCAGCTGCAGCAGGAGATGGGGGCCAGCAAGGCCCGGCTGGAGCGGATCACCACGATCAATCAACAGCTGGTAGGGGCGCTGATCGGCGTGCGCAGCAGCTCGGCGCTGATGACGGAATTGCAGCTGCGCATTCCGGCGGGGATCCAGTTGCTGGAGGCGAATGCCTCCGGCCCCGCCCTGGTGCTGCGCGGTCAGACCTTTGATCCCCTTGCGTTTGAGCGGATCAATGCTCTGCAGCTGGAGCTGCAGAAGTCGCCGTTGTTCGATCCAGGGGCTATCAGCCTCAGCAAGGTGGAGCGCAAGCCGCCGGAAGCCGCGCAGCCGGCGGGCGTCAAGCCGCCGGTGGCCTTTGAGCTGACCGCCACCTTCGCCCAGCTCGGCCCCAGCCAGCAGCTGCAGTTCCTGCGTCAGCTGGGCGCCGGTGGCCTGGCGCGACGCCTGGAACTGCTGCAACGGGAGGGACTGTTGCCATGACCAATCTTCAGGACAACTCCACCCGGCTCTCTCCCCAGAAACTGCGACTGCTGTGGTTCGGGCTGCCAGCAGGGGCGATCTCGGCGGTGGCGCTATTGCTGGCGGCCGCGGTGCTGGCACCATTGTGGTCGGCGCTTGAGGCCGACAGCAAGCGCTTGCGGGAACTCCAGGATCTGCAGGATCAGGTGGTCTTGTACCGCCAGCAGATTGCCAGCCAGAGCCAGCAGGAGGAGCGCGCCCTGGCCCAGAAGGACAAGCTGGTCGAGCTGATCATCGGCAGCGGCGATATCTCCACGTTTCTGGCGATGCTGGACCGGGAGGCCAAGGCCGCCGGTGTGCAGCTGGATCTCTACCAGCCTCAGGCGGCGGCGGCTCCGGCGGGGGCTCCCGGCGCGCCAGCGGCTCCCCCCCCAGCCCCGGGCGCGCCGGCCGCGGCCGCCCAGCCCGATCCGATGGAGGCGGAGGGGCTGCAGCGCAGCGGCATGCAGATCCTTGCCAAGGCTCCGTACACCAAGCTGCAGCAGTTTCTGCATCGCATCGAGGAGCTCAATGTGCTGGTGGAGCAGAGCGGCCTCAAGCTGGAGCTCAAGGATCCGGTCAGCACCGATCTGAAGCAGCCCGTCGTCGTGCCTCCCGTGACGCTGACGATCAACTTCAGCCTCTACGGCCGCCCCCCCGGCAACAAGCGCGATGCAGCCCCGGCGCCGCCCGCTGCGGCTGCACCCGGCGCTCCCGCTGCAACACCCGCCCCGGGTGCCCCTGCTGCCGCACCGGCCACCCCCTGAACTGTGGGAAGCGGCTGGTTCTCTCGGCCGGGGCTGGATAGCATGCTCCCGACTCAGTCCTGAAGGGAAGCGTGGGCGGAAGCTGCTGGCAATACAGACTTCTGGCGGTCGCGGCTCTCGCTGCCCTTGAGGGCTTCCCCCTGGTTGCTGCCGCCCAGACTCCTTCCCCCTATGGCGGCGCGGCGCCGATGCCCACCGGTGCTGCCGGCGCTGCGCCCGTGCCGGTGGGTGGTTCGGTGGAGCTGAAGGTGCGCCGCCTGGCCGATTCGGTGGAGCTGGTGATCGAGGGGGTGGGAACCGCGCCCCAGCTGCAGCAGACCACCCGCGGCTCCAGCTGGGAGGGGTTGCTGCTGACCTCGCAGTCAACGTCGTTGCGCCGCGGGCCCCAGGGCTTCAGCCTGCCGGAGGTGGGCTTCCAGAGCGTGCGGCTCGATGGTTCGGGCACCACCTATCGCCTACAGGTGACGCCGATGCCGGGCTACCCGGTGGGGCGGCCGGTGGTCAGCGCCGATGGCCGTGATCTGATCCTGAGCTTTGCGGCCCCCGCCCAGGCCAGCCTGCAGACGGCCCGCCCGGACATGAGCCAGCCGGGCCGCGTGCCCCAGAATTCGTTCGTGCCGCCGCTGCAGCCGCGGGCCGTGGCGCCGCCGGTGGGTGATATGGCGGTGGGCACGATGATGCTCACCAATCCCAGCTTTGTGAATGTCAGCGGCCCGCCGGTGACGATGACGCTGCGCAATGCGCCGGTCAAGGATGTGTTGATGAGACTGAGTCAGATGGGTGGCTATGGCTTTGTCTATGTGGAGGATTGCAAGAATCCAGGCTCGACGAGGACGGGTGGCATCGACTGTGACAGCAAGGAGTTGGTCGGCGCTACGGCGAATCGGAAGGTGACGATTTCCTTCCGCGGTGAGAATTATTCCCGAGCATTCAACTCAGCGTTGTTGTCCGCAGGTTTGCAGGGGCGCCGGGATGGCAACATGATTGTGGTCGGTCCGAATGTGCTGGATAAGAGCTTCGGCGCCACGATGTCGAAGGTTTACCGGCTCAATCAGGTGTCGGCCGCCGCCGCCGCCGATTACCTGGCCAACCTCGGCGCCACCGTCACCAAGACCAACACAATCACTACCGCGGTCACGGAAGGGGCTTCCGCCACCAATGCCGTAGCCGGCGCTCCCAATTCGGCCACCACCAACTCCAGCACCTCCACCACGGTCGAGTCTTACGGTTCCGGCATCGGTCCCCTGCGGGGCCTGATCGGCACCACGGACACCCGGCTGGCATCGATCACCCTGGTGGGGCCCCCCCAGGTCGTGGGGATCGCAGAGCAATATCTCAAGCAGCTGGATCTTCGGCAAAGGCAAGTCGCCCTGTCAGTCAAGATCTTGGATATCACTCTTGATAATGATACTGCCATCGAAAATAGCTTTGCCTTTCGTTATGGCAATAATTTTATTGTCAACGATCGCGGCCAGCTCCAGGGTGCTTTTGGTGGGCTATTGCCGCCTCTTGGCGATCAATTCAGCACCATGAGCGGCGGTGCTACCAGTGTCAAGCCTGTTTATCTTGAGGGTGGGCAAACGAGCGACTCTCGTCCCCCGCTGGCGCCAGGTCCGGTCAATCCCACGTAGCACGAAGGTGCTGGCGAGCCCTACCTTGATTCTTTCTGATGCGCCTGGGATTAGTCGCGAGGGTGATGATACTGGTGTGATCACCCAAGGTTTATCTAGCGGCTCTGCCGGTGGTGGCAGCGGGGCTGGCGCCACCATCGGTCGAGCCCGCGCCAATGAAGCTTATGTCACGATCGGGGAGAATGTAATTACCGATTACACCGTTCAGGCGGGGCAGAACGGTGCTTCCAGTACATGCCAGCCTGAATTCAGCGTTTCGGGCCTGACGTTTGGGGCCAGGGTTTCAAAAATTGACGACAATGGATTCGTGACCTTCTCAATCTCGCCCACAATTACGGCAGCCACGCGTACTCAGGATATTCCTAATTGCGGCCAGATTGAGATCCTGGCGATTCGCAGTCTTGAGTCGGGCGGCGCGCGAGTGCGCGATGGCCAGACCCTGATCATGACAGGTGTGATTTCTGATTCTGATAATCAGGTGGTGCGCAAATGGCCAATCCTGGGTGATATGCCTCTGATCGGTCAGTTCTTCCGGGATACGGCCGGTTCGCGCAAAAAGCGTGAGCTTGTGATTCTCGTTTCACCCAGGATTCTCCGGGATGATGAAGGTGGCGCCTATGGCTATGGCTATCAGCCATCTTCATCCCAGTCGCGCGATTTCCTGCGCACTAACGTCGGATCTCAGCCGCAATAACAGGCTTGCAGTCGCGTTGATCGCCGCTGCCCGTTTTAAAAGGCCAGCGGCAGCAGCTTGAGGGCTATGGGGGCCAAGGCCTGGACAATCCCTGCTGCTCCTGAGAGCATCTGCACGCCGGCGCCATTGCCGCCACGGGGGTTCTTGGCCGGTTTCTCCATCGCCAGAGCGGCCTCGGTCAGCTGCTTTGCTGTCGCGGCATCACCCTGCTGGGCGAACAGTTCGGAGGCGTAGCGGAAATCCCGCACGGCCTGATCGGTCTTGCCCTGCTCTTTGCGGCTGATGCCCCGGGCCAGCCAGGTGAGGGCGGCGTCGGGTCGCTGCAGCAGCGCATCCCCGAACAGGCGCTCCGCTGCGGGGGCATTGCCGCTCAGCGCTGCCTCCACACCGGCGTTGTGCAGCTCGGCATAGCCGAGGCTGCCGTCGGCGATGCCTTTGGCGTGGTCCCAGTGGCTGCGCGAAAGGGCGCCCGGATCCAGCAGGGCGCCGCTGAGGTCGCTCTCCCGCAGGTCCGTGCCCTCTAGCCGGGCGCCGCGCAGATCGGCGCCGCGCAGGGAGGCCCCCTGCAGGCTGGTGAAACTCAGATCGGCACCGCCGAGCTGGGCGCCATCAAGCTGGGCGCCGCTGAGGTTGGCCCGCTGCAGCTGGGCTCCTTTGAGGTTGGCGTCCCGCAGGCTGGCGTGTACCAGGTCGGCGTCCTGCAGTTTGCACTTGGGGCACGAGCCCTGGCCCAGCAATTGCATCAGCTGGTCGGTGTTGGCGGCTTGGGCCGGCAGTGGGCCCAGGACCGTCAGGCTGATCAGGGACGCCAGTCCCCCCACCGTCAGATAAGACCGCTTCCGTCCACGGGGCGCGGGCTGCCGCCGAGCCAGGGCGCCCGGACCAGCCGGAGTCCGCTCTGGGCCGCTCCGGTTTTCGCCGGCGCTGTTGCAGGCCTTGCTCCGGGAACTGCCGCCCGGGGATTCGTTCCTGCGGGTTGCCTGGTTCGGGGCGGGCATGCCATCCCTCACGGATCTCAACCGTTGTACCGCGGTTCGAGCGGCTCTGTCTCAGTGCGGCAGCCGCTGCAGCCGGCGGCTGAGTCGGCGCCGGCCCCGCTGCAGCTCCCGCCCGGCGCGGCCGGGAGGTGGCGCCAGCCCATAGCGATGCTCCTGATAGAGGGCCACGAACGGCTCCAGCTCCGGGGCCAGGTCCGGCCAGCGCCGCTGCACCCGGCCGGCGAAGACGGGCAGGGTTTCGCCGGGTTCCGGTTCCAGGCCCCGGCGGGCGAGTTGGCGCAGGATGGCTTCCAGGGCCCGCCGGGGTGCATCCCCCTGGCTGCGGCCCTGCAGCCAGCTCAGCACCGCCAGAGCGGCCGCCAGGCAGAGGCCGACGGCCACCAGCACAAGCACCCCCAGCCACTGCAAATGCTCCCCCAGTAGCCGCTGCAGCAGGGCCTGCTGGCTCTGGCGGTCGTAGCCCAGCCACAGCTGGGTCCAGCTGATGTCCAGGCCCCACCACTGCTGCTGCAACCACTCCATCGCCCCTGCGTGCGCCCTGCCCTGGCCGGGCCCCGGGCCGCCGCTGGCGATCCAGAGGCTGGGATCCACCTGCCGCCAGCCCACACCGGGCAGCCACACCTCGCTCCAGGCGTGGGCATCGGACTGGCGCAGATCCAGGTAGCCATGGCCGCCGATCGGCTGCACCCAGGTGCCGCCCCGGTAGCCGCTCACCACCCGCGCCGGCACGCCGGCCGCCCGCATCAGGGCGGTGAAGCTGCTGGCGTAGTGCCCGCAGAAGCCTTTGCGGCGCTCGAACAGGAAGGCATCGAGCGGGGCTCGCTCCGGCAGCGTGCCAGGACTGGCGCTGTAGCTGAAGTTCTGGCTGCGGAACCAGCTGCGGGCTGCGTCCAGGCGCTGGGCGGCTGCCGGCAGGGTCGCCCAGCGGGCGGCGAGGGCCTCCAGGCGGGGGTTCCGGCCCCGGGGCAGAGCCAGATCACCGGGGCCTGGGGGGCGTCGCTGCCAGGGGTTGGCGCTGTCGTCGTCGGCGATCGTGTACACCCGGCGCTGATCGCTGCTGCCCCGGTGCAGCAGCTCACCGCCCGCGTCGGCCAGGAGTTCGCGGCTCAGGGGCCGGCCCCGGCCGCTCCAGGGCACGGCCGGCAGGCCACTCGGTTCGTTCAGCCACAGCTGGCTGGCCCCTCCCGGGGCCGCAGGCGGTTCGCCAGCGGCGATCGCGCGCCGGTCGTTGCGATCCGCCGGTGGCAGTGTCGAGCCGCTCCAGCGCTGGCCATCGAAGCGGTCGTGCACCAGCACCCGCCAGTAGCGCCGGTCGATGGCCGGGGGCTGGCCCCCTGGAAAGGCCACCCGTGCCGCCGGGCTGGGGTTGTCCACCAGTTCGCTGATGCTGCCCGGTTCGAGGCTGTCGCTCAGGCCGATGCTGGCCGCCGAGCCCCGCTGGCTGGGCAGGGCGCTGAAGGGGCCCAGCCGCGGCACCAGCAGGAACAGCACCAGGGCCAGGGGCAGTGCCGCCGCCAGCACCTGGGCGCTGCGGCGCAGCAACAGCCGCCAGCCCAGACCCTCCCCCAGTTCCAGCGCCAGCAGGCCCGCCAGGGCCAGCACGATCACCGCCGCCTGCAGCAGGCTCGGGCCCAGTTCCGGCCGCATCGCGGCCACCAGGCCGGCGCAGACCAGCTGCAGCAGGCTGACAAGCCGGTGCTCGCCCAGGCTGCGGGCCTCCCACAGTTTCAAGGTGGTGAGGGCTCCCAGGCCGATCACCATCCCCCCGAGCAGCAGGTTGGGCTGCAGCCCTGTCATGCCCAGGCCCAGCAGCACCATGGCGAGCCATTGCAGGGCCGCGGTGCCCCCACCCAGGCGGGGCGGGCGGGCCTGGGGGCGGGATCGGCCCCTGGCGAGCGGGCGAGGGCTATTCATGGGAGGGCGAGCTCGGCGGGACAGCGGGCCAGGGCCGCCAGGGCACGCTGCCGCTGGGCCAGGCCGCGGCCGGGCGGGATCCGTTCGCCGCGCAGCACCAGGCCGTAGCTGGTGCCGCGGCCATGCAGCCGGCAGATCTGCTCGCTGAGATGCTCCAGCGCCTGCTCGAATGGCACCGCCGGATCCGGCGCCAGCAGCGGCATCTGTGGCGCGGGGTCGCTGAAGTGCTTGCTGTAGCGGCCCCGGCCCTGGGCCACCAGCTTCCAGGCCAGCCGCGAAGCGCTGTCTTCGGGGCGATGGGGCAGCAGGTCGCGCCATTCGTCGCTGCCCTCCTGGTGTTCCGGCAGCGTCGGGGCGTTGTCCTCCCCATCGCTGATCTGATTCACAAGCGCCACCGGTCCCGGTCGCCGGGCGGGATAGATGAGCTGGGGCACGGTGGGTTCCCAGCGGGACCAGCACATGAACAGACCCAGCGGCGCGGTGGTCTGCAGGCGCAGAATCCCGGGGCCTTGCAGCCCCCTTCGCGGCGGGATCCAGGGCACGCTCAGCCGATGGTCGCCGGGGGGCAGGGACCGGGCTGGCCCCAGGGGCTCCCGGCCGAAGCGCAGCCGCAGCCCCTCGCAGCGGCCGGGGCAGTGGAGGCGCAGCGGATAGGCGAGGCCCGTGCCGGCGTGGCCCGGCTGGGGATCGTCCACGGCCAGCTCCAGGCCCTGGAGGTTGAAGTGGGTGAGATGCAGCGCCAGCAAGAAAAGCCCCAGCATCAGGAAGCCGAGCAGCAGCGGACCGTTGCCCTGCATCTGGAGAGGCGCCGCACTGGCCGCCGTCGAGCCGGTGTTCGCACACCGCCGCCAGCACCGCCAGCACGTCGTCGGGCACCACATGATCCCGGCCTGCCAGCAGCGCCCAGCCGCGGGCGGCGGCCAGCAGGCCGAGGCCGGCCCGGGGCGAGAGCGGCAGCCCCGGCTGGCTGGCCTCGCGGCTGAGGGCCAGCAGATCGAGCACGTAGGCGATCAGGCTGTCGCTGGCGTGCAGGCTCGCCGCCTGGTTCTGCAGAGCCAGCAGGTCGGCCGGTTGCAGCAGGGCCTGGAGCGCCTCGGGCCGTAGGCCCTCGCCCCGCAGCAGGGCCGCCTCCGCCGGCCGCTCGGGGAAGCCCAGCTGCAGGCGCATCAGGAAGCGATCGAGCTGGGATTCCGGCAGCGGCGAGGTGCCCCCCTGATCGAGGCCGTTCTGGGTGGCGATCACCAGGAAGGGCGACGGCAGGGGATGGCTGACCCCATCGACGCTCACCCGCCCCGAGGCCATCGCCTCCAGCAGGGCGCTCTGGGTGCGGGGCGAGGCCCGGTTGATTTCATCGGCCAGCAGCACCTGGCTGAACAGGGGGCCGTTCTGGAATTGGAAGCAACCGCTGGTCGGATCGAAGACGTTGATGCCGGTGAGGTCGGCGGGCAGCAGGTCGCTGGTGAAGCTGACGCGCTTGAAGGCCAGTCCGAAGCTGCGGGCCAGGGCTTCGGCCAGGGTGGTCTTGCCGACCCCGGGCAGATCCTCGATCAGCAGATGGCCGCGGGCCAGCAGGCAGGCCAGGGCCAGCTTCACCTGGGTGTCCTTGCCCAGCAGCACCTGGCTGATGGCGGCGATCACCCGATCGAGGCTGGCGGTGGCTGCTGAGGCGGTGCTGGCTGAGGTGGGGGTGGGCACGGTCAGGCGGGGCGGTGGGGGCCGGTGGGACAGGGCTTGAACGAGGCCGGCGGGATCTCAGGAGCAGCGAGCCGTTGTCAGCGTCTCGGCGGGTCGTGCGGGCGCCGAGGTCAGCCCCGGGTTGAGCGCCCTCGAGGGAGATCAGTTTCGGGTCAACAGTGCCGAAGTGGGCAGTTTTGACGGACCCAGTCTCGGAAGAGCCCAGCCTCGGAGGAGGCCGTCTTGAACAAACAGGCTTGCAGGGGTCAGTCTCTGACAGCTCGGCGGCTTGATGTGAGGGAGCGGCCCGGTCCCAGCAGCGATCCCTTCAGCGGGGGGCTGTTTCCGCGCGGCGCCGTGGCGGCTGGCGAGGCCCACACCCCGAGGTCGTTCCCAGGAGTTGTGTGGTACACAGCAGAGATCGCCCCTGCCCCCAGCCCCTGGCCCCGTCCTCCGAGCTCCATGGCGGCAACCGTCTTGCCGCCGCCCGCCGCCTCGGCTGCCGGCCGGAGCAGCTGCTGGATGCCAGTGCCTCGCTGGTGCCGTTCGGTCCGCCGGCCGGCCTGCGGCGGCGCTTGGTGCGGCTACTCGCTGATGGGGCGGCCCTGCGGGATTACCCCGATCGCTCCTACCGGGATCTGCGCCAGGCGAGCGCCGCCCATCACGGACTGGAGCCCGCCGCCGTGCTGCCGGGCAACGGTGCTGCCGAACTGTTCACCTGGGCGGCCCGCGATGCCGCTGCTGCCGGTACCAGCCTGCTGCCCACTCCCGGCTTCGCCGATTACCGCCGCGCCCTGGCCTGCTGGCAGGGGGCCTGGCAGCCGTTACCGCTGCCGCTCGACTGGAGCGAGCCGGGGCCTGGGCCGCTGCCGGGGCTGCCGCCCACTGGTCCCACCGTGTCGCCTGGCCCCCAGGTGCTGTGGATCACCAATCCCCACAATCCCAGCGGCCAGCTCTGGAGCCGCCAGGCCCTGGAGCCGCTGTTGCGGCGCTTCGCCCTGGTGATCGTCGATGAGGCCTTTCTGCCGCTGGTGCCGGGGGGAGAGGCCCAGTCGCTGGTGCCCCTGCTGGCAGACCATCCCCAGCTGGTGGTGATCCGTAGCCTCACCAAGTTGCTGGCAATCGCCGGCCTGCGCCTCGGCTATGCGCTGGGGGATCCGGCCCGATTGGCCCGCTGGTCGGGCTGGCGCGATCCCTGGCCGGTGAATGGCCTGGCTGCCGCTGCCGGCGATGCCCTGCTGTCGGATCGGCGCTGGCTGCAGCGGGTGCAGGGCTGGGTGGCTGAGGAGGGCCCCTGGCTGCAGGCTCGATTGGCGGCAATCGCCGGTCTCGATCCCCGGCCCACGTCCGTCAATTACCTGTTGCTGCGCGGCCACCGGGATTGCCAGCCGCTTGAGCTGGAGCCGCTGCGGCTGGCCCTGGAGGAGCGGCATCGCATCCTGCTGCGCGATTGCCGCTCGTTTGAGGGGCTCGATGGCACCTGGCTGCGCCTGGCCCTGCAGGACCGCGCCGGCAATCGCCGCCTGCTGGCGGCCCTGGGAAGGGAGTGGCCGCGGGTGAGGGCTGGGGGCTGAGGTTGAACGTCTGAGATCAGCTGCTGGAAGTAGCTATGGCGTTGCCATACCCATTCGCTCCCATCTTCTGAATCTTGATGTGAGGTTCCTTTCGCATCGCTAGTGCGAACTTCGACATACTGCTTCAGCACAGCATCCATACGAGCCTGCCAACCAGCTCCAAAAGCCCTGAAATAGTCAATAACCTCAGGACTATATCGGATTAAAACCAGCTTCTTTTTACTCGCCAACTTTGGACGACCGCACGGTACCAGAATGGGAACCATCGTGCTCATCTGATCGCGTGTAAGCGAAAGGGCATCAGGATCTGATTCCGCTGCCGCTGTAGTTACTGATCATCCTCAAGCGTAGGCATCTTCAGGCTGATTTTCTTTGTAATGGGTTTGCCATAGTGATTGACCTCACGGCGCTTGGCTCTACGCAGGCTAATATTTCTCCTTGCCGGTTTGCGATCTGCAAAAGCTACAAAAAGAGTCTATCCCCAATTGGAATCAGGGCAACGATCCTTTCTTCACCATAATCAACCCGATCCTCAATCCAGATAAGTGCTGCATCTCAATGGAGCTCAGCTGCGGCCGCTAAGGAGGGGCCGTGCTTGCTCTGATTGGTCGCGTCCTTGCCAGGGAAAAACCGAACTGCACACTTTATCGTGGCTACGAGAAAGCCGCCCGCCAAATTCGTCTCAACAAGCAAGCTTCAAGTGGACCTAACGTCGCGAGTCCGCATTGACTGATTTGTTGGGCCGCTACTGAAGCTGCATGGACTCACTCACCATCTCGTATGTAGCGCTCATGCAACTCGGTTGGCCGAACCGCACTCTTCCTCATTCGGATGTTAAGCACTTCGACAGCCACTGAGAACGCCATGGCGAAGTACACATATCCTTTTGGAACGTGGTGATCAAACCCGTCAGCTATCAATATGACGCCAATGACCAACAAAAAAGCGAGGGCAAGCATCTTGATCGTCGGATGCGCTGAGACGACGCGTCCGATCCCGCCGGCGAAGGCCATCATAAGCAGCACTGAAAGAATGACGGCTGCGATCATGACTTCCACTTGGTCGACCATTCCCATTGCGGTTATGATTGAGTCTAAGGAGAAAACGATGTCAATGATCGCGATCTGAAGGATAATGGCAGAAAGCGTGGCACCGACTGCCGACGAAGCTTCGCCTTTTTCGCCCTCCAGTAAATGATGGATCTCATTTGTACTCTTCCAGAGCAGGAAGAGACCGCCGGCGAGCAAAATGAGGTCGCGACCAGACAGTTCCTGTCGGAACAAAGAGAAGAGCGGCCCAGTCAGTCCAACAATCCAGGAAAGAAAGAACAGGAGCCCTATGCGCATAAACATAGCGAGGAACAGGCCGATTCTGCGCGCTAGGTCACGGCGCTCCTTGGGGAGCTTATCAACTAGGATCGAAATGAAGATGACATTGTCGATTCCGAGCACGAGCTCGAGAGCGGTGAGCGTAAGGAACGCGATCCATATCTGCGGATCAGAAAGCAGCTCAATCATGTGACCTTCCTAGCGGCCAAACGAGGAGCTAACCGAGCACCCAACGGCAACGCCGTTGAGTGCTCGGATTGAGTGCCGGGTTGGGCTGTGATCGAAGACATGGAAGCCAGCATACCGCGACATTTGCGAGACCACCATGGCTGCAAGAGACCACGATCGCTCGCATGACCACTCACCCACGGCTTGCGTTACGCGACCGGTAATCGGAGGCGAGAGGTTGCGCGCACCGACCCTGCAACGAGGTCCGTGACGGTAGCCAGGTGACGCAAACGGTTCTCGCGCTTGCGTACTGAAGCCGATTCGGTAGGTGAGCTTCTGCGCCTTGAATGAACGATTCTAGGTTCAGTCGACAGACGCCAACGCTCCAGATCAGAAGCCGGCAGGTAATCGGAGGTGGTTTGTCCACTCAAGGGGCTTATTATCCGTTCCTTTATGCAGTGACACTTCTCTGGAGTGCTTCCTGAGCGAGGGTGTTTAGACTCTTTCCCTGCACCTCCGCAGTGACAGCTAGTTTCTCGTGGAGTTCAGGCGGTATCCGAAGATTGAATTTACCTGACAAGCTTCTACGGGGCTCGATTCCTTGCAGACTTCTAGAAAAACGTCCAATGATTTTTGGAATTCACGGCGAAGCTCAACCGAACCAGAAGCATAGAAGTCTGCTCCTCCAGAAAGCCCAAGAATTTCCACTCGAAATTAATCTGTTTCCTCGTCGTACTCAATCTTGGCATGGTAGCCAGCCACTTTCATGAGATTCATGGGGACACTCCGTGTTCTTCAAGCCATTTGCGGATTGAAGCAACCGCACCCTTGTCTGTATCGGGCGATGGGTGGGGTCTGTGGAAGACCCTGACTTTGCCAAACAGAACGACTGCGACTCGGCTGCCCGCCCTCTCACGGACTTCCCCACCAAGCTCCTGAAACAGGGCTTCGATGTCCTTCTACGGCAAGGTGCCGCTTACTGGACGGGAGAAGATCAGCTCAAGAGTGCACTGGTGCTTCCGCCTCATTCAAGTTTATTACTATCCCTTGGTCCCAGGTGGGGCATCCGCTGCCTGGCTTGTTGGATACGGATAACGCTCAAGATCAGCGGCAGCACGCCGCGCCGCCCGCTACAACCGGTTGTTAAGCCACTCATTCATCGCCCGGGACCGTACAGGCCGAGGATCAGCTCGGGATCGCCCGGACGCCAGGTGCCATCCACTTGAGATCGACAACCGATCCTACGGGCGCGCTCGACGAGCTGGCGCCCAAGCTCGAGCTGGCCGGGCTCCCATGCCGCTAACGCCTCGGGCACGCTGCCGTGGGCATCGAGTGCCTCGGCCAAGGTCCATGCATCGGCTCCGGCCTTGGCGGTGCCCGCAGCAGCGTGGGGTCGGGCTACCCACGCCGCGTCTCCGATGAGGCACACGCGACCGAACGCCATGCGGCTCACCTCGATGTCGTAGATGACCTGAACGAATGGTGCATCGACCGCCAGCACCACATCGGCGATCTGCGGCGGGAGACGCGCCGCAGCGGTCGCGCGCAGGTCAGCCACCTGCGCGGGCTGGGCTGCGCCGGGCGGCAGGGACGTCTCGTGGCGCAGCCCGTTGGCGTCCGTGAGGAGCGTGCCGAGGTCTTCACCTTCGAGGTAGTTGCGGTACCAGACGAAGTTCATCAGTCGCTCGCCCGGCTCGATGGAGCCGTCGGCACCTGGTATCGGGTACACGAGTATGTGGCTGTTGGCGTACACGAAGTAGGTGATCGCATCATCCAGCGCCTTGCGCGTCGAGGCATCGAGCGACCGCTCAGGCACTATGCCGCGCCACGCGACATAGCCAGCATACCGAGCGTGGACGTCAGGCAAGAGATGACGACGACTTCGGGATGCCACACCGTCGGCGCAGACGAGCAGATCGACGTGATCTCGGCGACCGTCGGCCATGGTGACCGCCACATGGTCGGCTTGCGCTTCGAATGACACCATCTCGTGACCGAGGCGGTACCGCTCACGACCGAAGTGGGCGAGCAGCTCGCGGTAGACCGTGTTCCACGCGCTGAAGCGGTATGAATGTTCGAGGTCGTGGATGATCTCGCCGCTACGCGCGAGGTACCTGATGTGCGAAGTGGCCACGCTGATCGCGTCGAGTGATCGACCGGCTCGCTCGACGAGGTAGCGATAGCTCGCCGGCAGGAAGCCGATACCGGCGCCGCGCTGCTCGAGCTCTGCCGGCGAGCGCTCGTAGACAGTGACATCGAGCCCGAGGTCGCGCAGGAGCAATGCGGCAGTGAGTCCGCCGAGTGAGCCGCCGGCGATTGCGACCCGAGCTATTCTCGCGCCTCGATTGTTGGCCCGCCGGTTCCTCTCGCTCAGCTGTGTCCCGTCGCTGGCGCTTCCTGCGCCGCGATAGTAAGACCGGAACGGCGCATCTGCTTCACTTACCATCGTGGGTAGGAGGTCATATCTTCCCGAACGTGTCTGCGTTGTCGGAGGGAGCGCTCAAGCAGGACTCCGCACTCCCCGCCAGTCGCCTAATGCAGCCCCTGAGTGGCAGGCAAGGAGAGTGCCTTGGCGCAGCGGAGAGCTGGTGGCGGCCTGTCCACTCGAGGGGCCTGTTTGGTTTCCTGACGTTACACATGCATTGCCTCTGTCTGATGAGTATGGAGACGCAGGAATTCTCAACAAAGATTTTGGCAATGTATCTATAATCTTGCCGAAATAACCCCAATGAGAGCACCCGCCGTAGCAAAAGGCAATACAAGCAATAAGGCGAAAACGGCAGCGCAACCACCATTTTCCATCTGAGCGACTTGATTCGTTCTTGTTGTTTTCGTCTGCGACTTTCAATCTGTTTGCTCACGGCATATATTAAGCTCCCTTCCAATTAGGGATTCAGCCTGCTTAAAGGCCAAGACCAACATGCGCGGGTCATCGGGAATCATTGATTCGCGCACCGTACCCGACATGAGTGCAAGTTGCTATGGCGCCAGATTTCCTGATCACCATCATCAGTGGTACA
Source organism: Cyanobacteriota bacterium (assembly GCA_026389285.1). Classification (GTDB taxonomy): domain Bacteria; phylum Cyanobacteriota; class Cyanobacteriia; order PCC-6307; family Cyanobiaceae; genus Cyanobium. Next base: position 7,191 of record JAPLID010000138.1, on the reverse strand, counting down.
CCACTGTCGCAGTTCTGCTCCATGCCCCGGGCCCTCTCTGCCAGTCTCCGGTTCGCAGCCAACCTGCTGGGGGCAGGCCGTGAGCCTGAACGCTGCCTGCTCCAATTTCGCCACGAAGCTGGGCAGCACCCAAGCCAGCGGCAACATCGCCAGGGCCCGCAAAATTTATGCCGAAGGCAACAAGAGGGTCGCCCAACATTCCAACGGTGCCAGCTGCCCAAATGTGAAAGCCCCCTGAAGCGGTGGGGCAAAGCACTCAACCGGTGCAACCCTGCACGGATATGCGATAGCTGAAGCCGAGGGCCCCGGGGTCGGCACTGGCCCCCACCTTGAAATTCATCTGGCTGGCCTGTTTGCCGGGCACCGCCTGGAATGGCCCGAACATCCGCCCGGTGCCCATCGGCGGATTCATCACCTCATTGACCACCTGCAGGCTCGTGCCATCGGTGAACTTCATGAAGGCCTGTATCGGATATTTGGCGTTCGGATCGGAGGAGTTAGCGGTGAAGAAAAACTTATAGCTGCTGAAGGGCTGATTGACTGCGAAGTCAGTGTTCCAGTTGGTGCGGCCCAACAGCAGCCCGTACGGCGTGACCTTAGGGGCTCCGACAGACTTATTGACGATCGCCGAGTCACCTTTGGCGCCGATCGGCATCAGGAAGGTGCACAGCGGCACAGCCCGGGCAGGGGCCACCAACGCCGCGAGCACGGGGAGTGCAAGGAACGCAGGCACAATCGTCAGGATCCGCGCAAGAGAAGGGCGAGAGGCAGCAGCAAACATGACAGCGAGGCTTCAGCCAGGACAAGTCCAGCGTAGGAGCAGCCGGCCCACGCAGAAGCTCCAGCCCACCCCCATCAGCGACCGGGGGCCACCAGAGCTAGACCACGATGCCCAAGCCGGAGAAGATTAGGACCAAAATAGCCAATTAAAGAAAAAAGCAGGCAGAGTGGGCCTCCCACGCAAAAATCAACGAAGTAGGATAGATTGCAGCCGCCAAAATACGTCAATTTCGGGCGACTGCCGCCAGCAAGAAGAGGCTGCGATTCACTTCAAGCGAAGCCCGCCGGCTCGTCCGGACCGGGCACCGAGGGCCTGGCGGAAAGATACAACATGAAGTAGATCAACAGCAGCAGCAGCAGCAGATAAAACATCGCATGGATCGCTTCCACAAACGCCCATCCCTGTTAATCACTGGAAAGGATGCAGGACTGGCGATACCCATTCGCCATCTGCACCAGAGGAGGCATGAAGGAGGACATCGCCAGGATCGCGCCCGTAAAGATCGTCTTATGACGAGATGGCTGGGAGATGGTCAAAGTCGAACGATGGATCGACCAGACCTTATAGATGATCATGAACATCGCCATGTATCCCAAAACATGAAAGCACAACACGCGAATCAGCGGGCGTAAGCTGTCGTGGTTTTCGTGAAAGTGATTGATCAGCGCCGTCACCAATGATGGCAAAAACGATGGCCATTGACATCATGACGATGGCATAAGTGGTATCCAACAAGCCCAGCCAGGATTCGGGCTTCAGATCACCAAAATGACGCGATTCCAGCATGATATGCCCTGCTCTCTCTCTAGCCACGAGAGATTAGCAGCAGCATTTCAAGCTTTTGTAGCATAAGAATCGGCCGACCAGCCCGGAGCCGATCGGCGCTTGGCGCCTGCCGGTGACCTGCCGGCGCGCCTACAGCGGCAGGCTGCCCCCCTGGCTGCCGGCGCCGCCGGGGTTCAACTTGCGGTTGCCACGATCACCCCGGCCCATCTCAGGCACCGGCAGGCCATTGCGCTCAAACAACTGGCGCAGGGCGCTGTAATGCTGCTGGCGCTGGGTCATGGTGGTCGTGCGCTCCTGCTTCATGCAACCCTGTAGCGCTGTGGCGTTCTTGGCCCCCTGGATGCAGCGCTCGGCGGTCTGCATCGTGGCGATGCGGGAGCGACGGTCCTGGAGCTGCAAGGTACGGAATTCGGGGAAGATCTTTTCCAGCTGCTCCGGGGTCGGCCGGCTCTTGCCGGGTTGGCCCACCGGCTGGGCCGGAGCCGCCAGCGGCAACAGGGCCAGGGCCGAGCCGCCGAGGCTCGCCACCAAGGCGATGGCACTCAGGCGGGAGCGAAACAGCGGATTGGCGGATTGAAAACGGGACATGGAAGCAAGCGCCATTGGCGCCGGATCAACCTGCTCACTCTGGAGTGAAGATCCGACCGGAATCCGACTGTCCGCCACCGAGATATGAGCAGATGTGACTGAAGCTCCGGCCCCCGGCTCAGCCCGGGGGGAGCGAACGCCCCCGCAGGCCCACGGCGAAGCCGGTGCCCACCTCACCGCCTGCATCACCACCTGGATCACCACCTGCATCACTGGCCGGCCGACCGGTGAGTCGCACCAAGCCGCCGCCATGGTCGCGGGCGATGCGCTCGGCGATCGCCAGCCCGAGGCCGCAGTGGCCCGTCTGGCCGCCGCGGGCCGGATCGAGCCGCTGAAACGGGGTCAGGGCACTGGCCCACTGCTCGGCGGCGATGCCCCGGCCCCGATCCCAGACCTGAATCTCAAAGCCGTCACTACCGCGGGAGCGCAGCACCAGCCTCAAAGGCGGAGCGCCATGGGCGAGAGCGTTCTCCAGCAGGTTGGTCACAGCCCGGCTGATAGCGATCGGCCGCACGCAACGGCGCAGGGGCTCCAGCTCCATCGTCAGCGCCGCCGTGCCCACCACCGCCGCCGCCTCCGCCACCAGCTGGTCGAGGGGCAGCGCCAGCGGCAGCTCCTGCTCCGCTCCGGCGAACAGCAGAAACTGGCGGGTGATGCGCTCCAGCGCCCCCAGATCGGCCTCCACGCCGGCCCAGTCGCGGCGCAGGCGCAGCCGGGTGAGGGGCGCCCTCAGGTCATGGGCGATGCCGGCCAACATCGTGGTGCGCTCCTGGCTGTCCCGCTCCAGCCGCGCCAGCATGGCGTTGAAGTGCTGGGTCAACTGGCGCACGGCGGCGGTGCCCCGGGCGGAAACCGCCGCCGGCCACACCTCCAGCCCCACGGCTCCGAGGGCCTGCTCCAGCTGGCGCAGCGGCCGCTGCACCTCCACGACCAGAAACAGCAGGCCCGTGGTCAGTCCGGCCGCTACCAGGGCCAGGGACAGCAGGCGCGGATCAGGCGGCCAGCCCCGCAGCGACGGCAGCGGCGCGAACAGCCAGACCGTCTCCAGGGACGCCCCCAGCTCGACCCATACCCCCCGGGGCCCGGCCTGGCTGGGCCAGACCGCCGGGCAGCGGGGCAGATGGCGGCAGAGCTCGCTGCGCAACAGGCGCGCCTGCAGCCGCAGGCGCGGA
>JAPLID010000138.1:0-3821 GCA_026389285.1 Cyanobacteriota bacterium | reverse complement strand
TCGAGCAAGCCCCCCACCACGTCGATCGAGCCGGCTTCCGGCCTGGGCCCGACCGCCAGGCGCAGACCACTGAGCTGGGCGAGGGCCGGCGGGCTGAAGCGCTCCAGCGCCACCTCCGCCAGCACCAGATTGGCGGTCACCTGGGGGACCAGCTGCTGCAGCTGCTGCTCGGCCAGGCGCCGCCCGACCAGCATCTGCAGCAGCAGCAGACTGAGGGCCGTAGCCCCCAGGGCAACGGCTGGATACAGCAGCCCATGGCTCCAGCCCGCGCCAATCCGGCGGCGGCAGCCGCCCGCTTCAGGCCGCACGCGGCTGTCCATCGGGCACGAACACGTAGCCGTAGCCCCATACCGTCTGCAAATAGCGGGGGCGGGCCGGATCAGGCTCGATCAGGCGCCGCAGCCGCGATACCTGCACATCCATGCTGCGGCTGTCGGTGTCGCTACCGGGGCCCCGGGCCAGCTCCACCAGCCGCTCCCGCGACAGCGGCCGCTGGGGATGTTGCACGAACACCGCCAGCAGCGCGAACTCGCCGGAGGTGATCGCCACCGGCGCCCCCTGCCGCTCCAGGATGCGTCGAGCGGGATCGAACAGGCAGTCGCCGAAGCGCATGGGCTGGCTGTCGGGCAGGGGACTGCCGCTGGGGGAACGGCCGCGGCGGCGCAGCACCGCCTCGATGCGAGCCGTGAGCTCCCGGAGCAGGAACGGCTTGGCTAGATAGTCATCGGCGCCCTGCTCCAGGCCGATGATGCGATCGACGCCATCGGCGCGGGCGGTGAGCATCAGCACCGGCAGATCGTCGCCGCCATCGCGCAGGCGCCGCAGCAGGGTCAGTCCGTTGTCACCGGGCAGCATCAGATCGAGCACCAGCAGATCGGGCCGCTCCTGCCCCAGGCGCCCCTCGAGCCGGGCCAGCAGCTGGGCGCCGCCTTCGAGACAGCGCACCGCATAGCCCTGCTCCCCCAGAGAGGTGGCGAGCATGCGCCGCAGCTCGGGGTCGTCATCCACCACCCAGATCCGATGGGGACGGGCGTTCACCGTCAGGGCTTGAGCTGGGCCTTATCCGCCACCACCCGCACCCGCTTGGTGGCGCTGATCACCCCCTTGGGATGAACCAGCAGCACGGCCCAGGTCTGGGAGCCGGGGCTGTAAGGGGCCTGCACGCTCTTGAACAGGCCGCCGCCACCGAGGGCGGCCAAATCCAGGCTGGGGCTCTCCATCGCCGCCACCTGCTGGGGTGTGAGCGCCAGCAGCCCGCCGGCCACGAGCGCCCCCTCCAGGGGCTCATCGAAGATCACGTCGACGTCGTAGCGCTGGCCGGTGAGCACCACATCGGGAATCAGCAGGCTGACCGGCAGATCCATCTCGCCACTGCGCAGGATCGACTGCTCCCGCAACAGAGTTTGACCATTGATGCGGCGCCCGTCGGAGTACAGGATCAGCAGCTGGTCGGCGGTGAGCCGGTAGGTGACACTGCCCTGCACCCTGGTGGCCGTGACCCGCAGGTTGACGGTGGGCTGGCCATTGCGATCAGCCGCGGCCGGCGTCAGCTGCCAGCGGGCATTGCCGAATTGCTGGCGCAGGGCACTCCAGCGGCGCTCGATCAGGCCCGGTTCGATGCCGGCGCCCGTGTCGAGCTGGGCCCGCAGCGCCGCCGCATCGGAGCCATTGAGGGCGCTCTCCAGCGCCTGCAGCTGGGCAGCGGACGGAGCCGAACCCGGGGCAGCGGCCCGCACCAACGCCGGTGTCCCCAGGCCCGACCCCGTCAGCGCCGCGGTGGCCAGCAGGCTTGTCAACAGCAGCTGGCGGACAGCGCGGGACAGGCTGCGAAGCACGGGCATGGCGGGGTGAAGGGGGTGGGCGAACAGGGGACGCAGAGCGAGCCGGGACGCGAACCGAGACTGTTTGCCCCGGAACCAGGCTTTTAAGTTAGGCGAGCTCGCCCCCGCCGCCACCTGGCCGACTCCATGCCGACGCTTCTGATCGCCGCCAGCGGCACCGGCGGTCATCTGTTCCCGGCGCTGGCGGTGGCCGATGCCCTGCCCCAAAACTGGCGGGTGCTGTGGCTGGGGGTGCCGGACCGGCTGGAGACCGAACTGGTGCCGGCCCGCTATCCACTGCACACCGTGCGCGCCGGTGGTCTGCAGGGCAAAGGGCTGCGCAAGCTCTGGCACCTGGTGCAGCTGCTGGCCGCCACCCGGGTGGTGCGGCGCCTGATCCGGCGCGAGCGGATCGATGTGGTGTTCAGCAGCGGCGGCTACATCGCCGCTCCGACGATCCTGGCGGCCCGCTGGTGCGGCGTGCCGATGGTTTTGCACGAGAGCAATGCCATCCCCGGCAAGGTGACGCGCCTGCTGGGCCGCAGCTGCCGCCATGTGGCCGTGGGTCTGCCCCAGGCCGCCGAACAACTACCCCGCTGCCGGCCCCTGGTCACCGGCACGCCGGTGCGCCAGGCCTTCCTCGAACCCGCCGCCCTGCCCGATTGGGTGCCGATGGGGCCCGGCCCGCTGGTGCTGATCATGGGCGGCAGCCAGGGGGCCGTGGGGCTGAACCGCATGGTGCGGCCGCTGCTCGAACCGCTGGTGGCAGCAGGCTGCCGGGTGGTACACCTCACCGGCAGCCAGGACCCGGAGGCCGGCCGCTTCCAGCTGCCCCAGGTGGTGGAGCGCCCCTTCAGCGAGGAGCTGGCGGGCCTATTGCAGCACGCCGATCTGGCGATCAGCCGCGCCGGCGCCGGCAGTCTCAGCGAGCTGGCGGTCTGCGGCACACCCTCGATCCTGGTGCCCTTCCCCCAGGCCGCCGACCGCCATCAGGACGCCAACGCGATCGCGGCGGCGGAGTTGGGGGCGGCGGTGATCGTCTGGCAGCACGCGCCCGGGGAGGCTGCCCTGAGCCAGGCCGTCTGGCGCCTGCTGGGTCCCAGGCTGCGGGGCGCGGCGGCGATCTCCGATCCGCTGCTGGAGCTGGCGGCGGGCATGCGGAAGCTGGCGGTGCGCGATGCCGAGCAGCGGCTGGTGCGGTTGATTGAGGATCTGACCTGACGCTGGGCGCCAGGGGTGAGAGCTGGAAGACTGTCAAAACGATGTTGGATCAGCTCTGCCCCACCACCGATGACACTTGAAGCCTCGGTGGCCTGCTGCCAACGGCTGGCTGCTGTGCTGTTCCCCTCGGACGTGACCCGGTCCGCTGTAGTGGGATGGGTATTCAGGCTATGACTTTCGCTCTGGCGTTGCTGAAGACCTGCGGGATTGAGGCCAGGCCGAGCCAGACAAAGCTTGCGATTCCCCCGCCGCCAGGAGTCTGTTGCGCATGGATTGTTATGGGGAAGTTAATAAGTCATGTGACCAGTGCGGACTGTTTTTTGAGATCTGCACCGGTGGCGCCTGAGTGACTTGACAACAAAACACCGCTACGGCACTTAAGACGAGCTGACTCTCATTGTCAGTTCAGTCTCCCTTGGATCAGCTTGCACACCAAGATGGCTGGGTCGGCTGTGCTCGGGGGCGGGCAATGGCTGTTTCTCCAGGGCCGCAGCTGGCGGGATCCGCACCAGAACATCGAAGGAAGGCACCATCTCGATCCGAGCCTCGTGCAGCGCGCGAACGTGCGTGCAGCCGTACAGGCTGCGGGGATCAGCAAACCGACGACCTGCCATACCTTCCGCCATGCGTTTGCCACGCACCTATTGGAACGTACCCGTTCAGGGGCCGTAACGCAGCAGAGCAGCATTCCACCCCTGATTGTTAATCAACGAGCGACCACAGACACCACGATCGTTAACAACCGGCTCAGGGATCTGGCAGTAGTGAGGGCATCACACC
>JAPLID010000135.1 GCA_026389285.1 Cyanobacteriota bacterium | reverse complement strand
TGATTCCTCCACCGTGATCACACCGTCGGCGCTCACCTTGTCCATCGCCTCGGCGATCATCCGGCCGATCTCCTCATCGTTGCCGGAGCTGACGGTGGCCACCTGCCGGATCGCTTCACCGGCCACGGGCCGCGCCTGGGACTGGATTCCCTCCACAATCCTGGCGGTGGCTTTCTCCATGCCGCGGCGCAGGGCGACGGGGCTGGCGCCGGCCGCCACATTGCGCAGTCCTTCATGCACCAAGGCCTGGGCCAGCACGGTGGCGGTGGTGGTGCCGTCGCCGGCGCTGTCCTTGGTCTTGGCGGCCACCTGCTGCATCAGCTTGGCGCCGAGGTTCTCGAAAGGATCCTCCAGTTCGATCTCCTTGGCGATGGTGACGCCGTCATTGACGATGTCGGGGGCACCGAACTTCTTCTCAAGCACCACGTTGCGGCCCCGGGGCCCGATCGTGACCTTGACCGCTTCCGCCAGTGCGTTGACGCCGCGTTCCAGCGCATCGCGGGATTCATTGGAAAAGCGAATCAGCTTGGCCATCGGGCAGAAAAAAGCAGGCTAGAAATAGGCTCCCACACAGGGCCGTTAGGGGTCGATCCCCTGGGGTGGGGAAAGCCGAATGGCACCGGGAGGGTCCCGGGGCCGCGCGATGGCGGAGGCCTCGATAGCGTCCGACCATGGATGACCTGCTGCAGCAGACGATCGACACGGCCGTCGCCAGTGCGGCCGCGGAAGCCGGGCTGGGCCCGGCGACCACGGCCAACGGCATGGTGTTCCTGCTGATTGCGGCCCTCGGCCTGCTGATGGCGCTGGTGTATGTGCCGGTGCGGCTGTTCCTGACGATCACCGCCCGCAGCCGCCGTCTGCGTCTGCTGCAGAAGATCCGCAAGCTGCGCGAGGACCTGGGCCAGCCGCTGGTGGCCGAACAGCCCTGAGGCCGCTCAGCGCATCACCATGCCGCCATCCACCTGCAGCACCTGGCCGGTGATGTAGGCGGCGGCGGGATCGGCCGCCAGGAAGCGCACCGCTCCTGCTACTTCGGCTGGATCGCCCATGCGGCCCAAGGGAATCGCCTTCAGGATCGCCTCCTTGTCGAGCTTTTCGGTCATGTCGCTGGCAATGAAGCCCGGGGCCACGGCGTTGACCGTGACGCCGCGAGAGGCGAATTCGGCGGCATTGCTGCGGGTGAGTCCCAGCAGGCCGGCCTTGGCGGCGCTGTAGTTGGCCTGCCCCGCATTGCCCATCAACGCCACCACCGAGGTGATGTTGACAATGCGGCCGCGGCGGGCCTTGAGCATCACCTTGCTGGCGGCGCGAGTGCAGAGGAAAACGCCAGTGAGATTGAGGTCGATGACGCTCTGCCAGTCGCTGGTCTTCATGCGCAGCATCAGACCGTCGCGGGTGATGCCGGCGTTGTTGACCAGCACATCCAGGCGCCCCTCCCGCTCCAGCACCGCCTTGAACAGACCCTCCACCTGGGCCTCGTCGCCGACGTCGGCCCGGTGGCTCCAGGCCCTGCCGCCGGCGGCTTCAATCGTCGCGACCACGTCGTCGGCAGCTTCAGATGAGCTGGCGTAGTTCACCACCACGCTGAAGCCTGCGGCGGCGAGGTCTGAGGCGATGGCACGGCCGATGCCCCGGCTGGCACCGGTGATCAGCGCCACCGGTGTATCGCCGGCTGCTGCCGGGCCGCCGCCGGAGCTGACCAGATCAGGGGCTGGGGTGGCGCTGGACATGGAGACGCGACAGTGGGGCTGGTGATCGTATGGCGCCGCCCTCAGCTGTTCATCGCTTTAGGAGATCATCGGACTCTCCTCGACCACCGCGGCTCCCAGCAGGGTGCGGAAGCGGGCGAGCTGCTCCTTGCTGCCCAGCACCACCATCAGCTGGCCGGGGATCACCTGCACGTCGCCGCCCGGGTTGGCGATCAGCTCCGGCCCTCCTTTGGTGTATTGGCTGCCGCGATAGGCGTAGGGATTGGTGACGCTGGGCTCCGGGTTGCGCACGGCCAGCACCAGGGCGCCGGTGCGGCGGCGCAGATGCAGATCCTGCAGGGTGCGGTTCAGCAGATCCCCGAGCATGGCGGGATCGTCACTGAGCTGAAACTCCTCCACCTCGCAGTCGGAGCCGGCCAACAGATCCATGAAATCGACCGAGAGCGGCCTTAGGGCGGTGGCCGCCATGGTGCGGCCCCCAGCCACATAGGGGCTGATCACCCGGTCGGCGCCGGCCTGACGCAGTTTGCGTTCGGCCTCTTCGCTGTCGGAGCGGGCGATCAGCCGCAGCTTGGGGGCCATCGCCCGGGCACTGAGCACCACATAGAGGTTGGCGGCGTCGTTGGGCAGGGCCGCCACCAGGCTGCGGCAGCGAAGAATGCCGGCCTCGATCAGCGTTTCATCGAGGGTCGCGTCGGCCAGCAGCACCGGCAGGCCCTTTTCCTCGGCGGCATCACGCCGATCAGGGTTCATCTCGACGATCAGCAGCGGAATCCCTTCCTGGCCCAGCTGGGCGGCGATTTCGCGGCCGATGCGGCCGTACCCGCAGAGGATCACGTGGTCTTGCATGGTTCGAACCCAGTCGATGAAGCGTCGTTGGCGCAGTTTGCGGAAGTAGCCGGTCTCTGAGAGGGATACCAGGCTGCGGATGATCAGTTGCGCCACGACCACGCCGCCGACGATCGAGAACACCGTGACCACGCGGCCGGCCGCCGAGAGGGGCTCCACCTCGCCGTAGCCGATGGTGGGGATGGTGATCGCCACCATCCAGTAACAGTCTCCCCAGTCCCAGCCTTCGGTGATCCGGTAGCCGATGGCGCTGGCATTGATCACCAGGGTCAGAGACAGCAGCGGCAGTAACCAGGGGCGCCGGGAACGGGAGGTGGGCGGGGCCCGGCGCAACCAGGGACGGGACCTCATCGCCATGGGCCGACAGGCAGAGGCGGATCAGGCCAGGCCCAGGGCCGCGAGCACGTCGTCAGGGGTGAGGGCATCGAGGCCGGAAGCGGCTGTGAGTCCTTTTACTCCGGGCCGCTGCGGCAGGCTGTCGTGGTCGCGTCCGAGCGCCACCATTGGCACACCGCAGAGCAGGGCCAGCTCTTCGCTGAGGGGATCGCTGGCCAGGACCACATCGCTGGCGGCCACCAGGGCGGACCGTTGCAGGACGTGGGCAGCATCGGTGGCGGGCACCTGCAGGCTGCGCAGGGCCGGCAGGTTGGTGCGGATCCGATCGGGCAGCTGCTGCCAGCGCTCGCTGGGCCAGTCGCCGGGCACGCCGGCGGGACTGAGCAGCAGCATCGGCCCATCGCCTGCGGGCAGCAGGGCGGCGGCTTCCTCCAGGGCCTTCGCGGGCAGGGCCAGCCGGTAGGCGTCGGCGTCGAGGGAGACCCCGATTGGCCTGAGGTAGGCGGCCAGGGCCTGGGACGGCCAGCCACCGCTCGGGGGGGTGACCTTTTCAGTAGCGGAGAAGCCAGCCGCGGCGATGCGGCTGGGGATATGGCTCATTGACAGCATCAGATCCACCTGGCGGCCGCCGGCCAGGTTGATGCAGAGCTGAAAATCCGGTTCGCGCACCGAGCCCAGCAGGTTGGCCCAGTCCGCCAGCGTGGCGTCGCCGAAGTTGAAGGGGATCAGTTTTTCGACGGCAGGCAACAGCTTCCAGACGCCGGCCGCGGCGGGGGCACAGGCCACCTGAATGGCGAAATTCAGTTGCCGGGCCACGGCGGCCACCGCCGGCAGGGCCTGGAGCTGGTCGACGGCATCGCCCGGAATCAGGAACAGTGCTCGCATCGGAAGCATGGGCCAGGCGGCCTGATTGTATGGAGCGTGGACCGCCTCGACCGACCTGAACCGGAGCTGCTTGTGCATTTGCTGATCGCCGCCGCCGGCAGCGGCCGCCGCATGGGTGCCGCCGGCAACAAGTTGCTGCTGGCGGTGGCGGGCCGGCCGGTGCTGGCCTGGACCCTGGATGCGGTGCTGGGCTGTGGCGCCATCAGCTGGATTGGCATCGTCGGCCAGCCGGTGGATGCCGAGGCGATCGCCGCGATCGTGGCGGCGGCCCGGCCGGATCGGCCCGTGCAGTGGATCGTCGGCGGGGAAACCCGCCAGGACTCGGTGCGGCGTGGGCTAGCCGCCCTGCCCTCCGGCGCCGAAGGTGTGCTGATCCACGATGGCGCCCGCTGTCTGGTGAGCGCCGAGCTGCTGGAGCGCTGCGTGGCAGCGGTACGGGCCGGCGAAGCGGTGATCGCCGCCACCCCGGTCACCGACACGATCAAGGTGGTCGCTGAGCGGGGCACGATCAGCGGCACCAGCGATCGCAGCCTGCTCTGGGCGGCGCAGACGCCCCAGGGGTTCCCGGTGGAGCGGTTGCGGCAGGCCCATGCTCAGGCGGAGGCCCAGGGCTGGAGTGTCACCGACGATGCGGCCCTGTTTGAGCGGCTCGGCTGGCCGGTGAGGGTCCTGTCGGCGCCGCCGGCCAACATTAAGCTAACCACGCCGTTTGACCTGACGATCGCGGCGGCGGTGTTGGCAAACCAATCTCAGCAGTTGCCTGTGGTGTAGCCCCCCCCTGGGCCCCGAACTGTGACGACGGAGTCGGTGCCACAGAAGCTCTCATTGCAGCGCAAACGATGCAAAAATCGACAAAATACGTATTTCGATTTGAATGTCAAGATTCAGCCAATTAAATATATCTTTATCTAGTGATAGCAAGAATTCTGGGGCTTGCCTGATCGCTTTTCGCGGGCTGAAAGCTCTGGCCGGTCTGCCAGTCATCGCCGACCTCGGCATGGGCACCATGCCGAGGTCGGCCCTGCCTGCGGCGTCCATGGAGCTGATTCGCATCAACGGCAACGGCGTGAAACCGATGCCGGCGATCAGGGATGCCCTGGACCGGGCCCCAGTTCAGCGGGATGCTCTCTCCCAGGCCCTTCCCAGCAACCAGAGTCAGCCTGTCGGGGCTGAACTCGGAGAGCCTGCCTGCACCTATGACCCGGTCCTGCCGCCCAAGTGCCAGATCATCCGCGGCCTTTGGTGAGGTTCAGGGGCCTTGCTGATCCGGCTCCCCACCTGACCAGGGGTTGGTACCGCTTTGCCAAGCTGTCAGGCCAGCGCTTCAATCTCTGGCATGGTGAGATCTCGCCTGGTGACGAGGGTCTGGTCGGCGATCGTTGCGGCGGGCAGCCTGCTTGGCCTGCTCCCCCGAAGACGGGCAAGGATGGCCTTGGAAGACACGGACGAGCGGGTTGATCCTCCTAGGCCCTTTGTCGCCGGACGGACAGCCCTGGCAGCTTTGCTGGCTGCTGCATGTTTGCTGATCGCGCCTGCCTGCATCGCGGCGGCTTCGTTGTCGCCGTTCAATCTGGCTGCCGCTGGCCAGCCAACGCTGAGCGAAAAGGCTGGCAAGCCTGCACCGGCCTGGGTCACCCTCGAGGGGCGCCCGGTGCTCGAGATCCGTTCCGCCGCCGGTGCCCAGACCCCGGAACGGCTAGCCCGTCGTGCCTCTCACGATCTGCGCGTCCTGGCGGACAGCACGGTGAGCCCTGAACAGTTGCAGGTCCGGGAGCTGCCCCCCTACGCCATGATCGGCCTGGTCGGGAAGGACGGCCGCTTCACGCCTCGCCTGGCCGTGGATGAAAGGGCCGGTGCGGCCTTCGGCCTCTCCCGCGAAGAACTGGCCAATCAATACCGCGACCAGCTGCGCGGCGCGATTCGGCAGTACCGCAGCAGCCACACGCCGCTCAGCTGGTTGCGGGGCACGGCTCTGGCGTTGCTCGTGCTGGCGATCTATCTGCTCTGGATCCGCGGCCAGGGCTGGCTCAATCGGCAGCTGGCCCTTCGAATCGATCTCCGTGCCCGCCGGAGCGGCCTCGGCCTGCGGCTGGGGGGCGCCCAGGTGCTCGATTCCCAGCAGGTCCGAGAGGCTCTGCAGCTGCTGCGCCGCTTGCTGCACTGGAGCCTGCTGCTGCTGATCAGCTACCTGCTGGTTCCGTTGCTGCTGGGGCTGTTTCCGCCCACCCAGGTGATCGCCGAGGGTCTGCGTTCCCATCTGCGCATGGTGTTCGGGCGGTTGCTTCAGGGGCTGTGGAGCGCGATCCCGGGCGTGCTGACGATTGTCCTGATCCTTGCCCTCACCCGCCTGGCGATGCAGGGCTGCCGGGCCTGGTTCCTGGCGATCGAGCGGGGGCGGCTGCAGTTCCCTGGGTTCTATCCGGAATGGGCCAGACCCACTAGTCGCCTGGCGGGCGCGGTGATCCTGATGGTCGGCCTGGTGATTGCCTTCCCCTACGTGCCCGGCTCGGGCAGCAAGGTGTTCCAGGGGGCCGGACTGTTCGTGGGGGTGCTGGCGGCCCTGGGATCCAGCGCCGTGGCCACCAACGTGATCAGTGGACTGATGCTCATTTACACCCGCGCCTTTCAGGAAGGGGATCGGGTCGAGATCAATGGTGTCGTCGGCCTGGTGCAGGACCGGGATCTGCTGGTCACCCGCATCCAAACGCCTCGTAACGAGTTGGTCAGCATTCCCAATGCCACCGTCATTACTTCTTCGATCATCAACTTCAGCTTCTCCCGCCGGGAGATCCAGCGGCCGGTGGCGGTCGCCACCACGGTCACGATCGGCTACGACGTGCCCTGGCGGCAGGTGCAGGCGCTGCTGCTGCAGGCGGCCCGCAGCACGGACGGGATCGTCTCCGATCCGGAGCCTCTGGTGCTGCAGACCGCGCTCAACGATTTCCACATCAGTTATGAACTCAACGCCCATGTGCGGGAGGTGGATCGCTATCGCGAGACCCTCTCGGCCTTGTTGGCAGCGATTCAGGACAGTTTTGCGGCAGCTGGTGTTGAGATCATGTCGCCCGGCTACCACGCCATCCGCGACGGCAACGCCCGCAC
>JAPLID010000015.1 GCA_026389285.1 Cyanobacteriota bacterium | reverse complement strand
TGCCAGCCTGGGTGCCCGTCATCGAAACCGCCTGTACGCCCTGTTCGTGCAGGGCCATCGATAGGAGCGCGATCGAGACCTGTTCGCCGGTGGCCAGCAGCATGTCCATCTCCCGCTGGGGCGGCTGGGCGCTGATCGCCCGTGCCAGGCCGGTGAGTTCGTCGGTGGTGTGGCCCATGGCCGAAACGACGATCACCAGCTCATGGCCTTCCTGGCGGCTGGCGGCGATCCGCCGGGCCACGGCCTGGATGCGTTCCACATCCGCGACCGAGGTGCCTCCGAATTTCTGAACCAGCAGGGCCATCCCCGGAGAGCGAGCGGTATTGGCTCTGATTATCGGGGCCGGCCCCCTGGCTGGCCGGCCGGCCGTGGGCTGGCCAGCAGAAAACCATCGCGGAAGGCTTCGCCCGGATCGCTGCCCCGTTTGAGCGCCATCTCCACCTCCAGCAATCGGCTCAGCAGGCCCAGCAGCTGGCCCGCAGCCTTGCCCCGGATCTGTTTGCGCATCACGTAGATGCGTTTGGGGTTGCCGATACCGGCGGCCTTGGCGATCACCGCCACGTCCTGTTCACCGGTCTTTTCCAGCAGGGCCACCCATAGCCAGCCCCGGATCTGACTGCTGAGGGAGGCGACGATCCGCAGGGCCGGTTCGTTGGCCGCTAGCAGGGCATCGGCCAGGGCGATCGCCTCCGCCGCCTGACCCGCCAGCAGGGCATCGCCGACGGCGAGGCTGCTGGTGCTGCGCCCCCCCACCAGCGCCTCCACGGCCTGCAGATCGATCGCCGCATCTGGGTGGCGCCCCTGCTGGTAGAGGCTCAGCTTCTCCAGTTCGCTTTCCAGGCGGGTGCTGTCGCTGCCGACGATCTCGGCCAGGGCTTCGGCGGCCGCCAGATCCAGCTTCAGACCGAGATCGCGGGCGGTGCGCTGCACCAGCTCCACCTGGCCGCCCCCATCCCAGATCGCCGGCAACTGGAAGCTCTGCTCCTGGGCCACCTTTTTGAGGGCCTTGGTGGTGCGCAGCCGGGCATCGGGTTTGCCGGGGCTGACCAGCAGCAGATGGCAGTTGTCGGGCACCAGCTCCAGGGTGGCCTCCAGTTGTTCGGCCAGCTCGGCTGGGCACTGGCTGCAGAACGGGCTGCGCTGCACCACCACCACCCGGGCGCCGCCACCGAAGGGCGGTGTGCGGGCCTCTTCGAGGGCCTGGGCGGCCTGGGCGGTGTCGTTTCCGTCGAGGCGGCTGAGGTTGATGGCGGCCCAGGCTGGATCGACCAGCTCTGTCACCCGCGCCTCCACCGCCCGATGGCGGGCGGCCTCGTCATCGCCCCAGTAAAGATGAATGGGCATCGCCCGGAGCCGATCAGGAAGCCGTCGCTTGCCAGAGGTTAGGCGCCGGCTCAACAATGCCTCGGCTGACCCGAAAGCCCCCTGTTGGCAGTTCGTCAGGCCCGGGCAGGGGCGGAGCCGGGAACGCTCCAGGATGGGGGCATGGACGGTTTCGATCACCCGATTTTCAGCGAGAGCGTGCGCCGCATCCGTGACTGGCTTGGCGACACGGGGCTGGACGGGGTCGAGCAGGAGGTGCTGGAGCGGCTGGTGCACAGCAGTGGCGATCTCAGCCTCGGCGCCCAGCTGCGCTTCGGGCCCGGTGCTTGCCAGGCGGGCCTGGCGGCGCTGGCCGGTGGTGCCGTGATCCTTACCGACACCGCCATGGCGGCCGCGGCGGTGGCGCCGATGGCGCGGCGTAGCTTCGGCAATCGGGTGGCGAGCGTGCTCGATTGGGCCCCCGTCGTCGCACCAGAGGGGGGCACCCGGGCGGCTGAAGGGCTGGATCGGGCCCTGGAGGCTCACCCTGGCGCGGTGGTGCTGATCGGCAGTGCCCCCACAGCCCTGGTGCGGCTGCTGCAGCGGGTGGCGGCCGGTGCACCCCGGCCGGCGCTGGTGGTGGGCATGCCGGTCGGTTTCGTGGGGGTGCTGGAGAGCAAGGCGCTGCTGGCGGCCACGGACCTGCCCCAGATCCGCCTGGAGGGCAGCCGCGGCGGCGCCGGCCTGGTGGGAGCCAGTGTCAATGCCCTGTTGCGCCGGGCCTGGCTGGATCGCAGCAGCTAGGGCGTCAGCCCCACCGCCACATGGCTGTTTGCCTCGATGCGGCCGAGCACCTGGCGGGCCCGCAGCACCACGGCGGGGGGTACTCCCGCCAGCCGGGCCGCTTCGATGCCGTAGCTGCGGCTGGCACCGCCCCGGCTGACCCGATGCAGGAACACCAGGTCGTCGCCGGTTTCCTGCACCAGCACCTGGGCGTTGCCGACATTGGCCAACAGCTCGGCCAGCTCATTGAGCTCGTGGTAGTGGGTGGCGAAGATCGTGCGGGCCCGCAGGCCGGTGGCCAGGTGTTCCGCCACGGCCCAGGCGATCGAAAGGCCATCGAAGGTGGCTGTGCCACGGCCGATTTCATCGAGCAGCACCAGGGAGCGCTCGCTGGCGTGATGAAGGATGTTGGCGGTTTCAGCCATTTCCACCATGAAGGTGGACTGGCCGCTCGCCAGGTCATCAACGGCCCCGACCCGGGTGAAGATGCGATCGGCGATGCCGAGCCGGGCGGCGCGCGCCGGAATCCAGCTGCCGATCTGGGCCATCAGCTGCAGCAGGCCGGTCTGGCGCAGGTAGCAGCTCTTGCCGCTGGCGTTGGGCCCCGTGAGCACCAGCAGATCGGGCGCATCGACCCGGTAGCTGGCGGTGATTTGGTTCATGGTCACTGGTCGATCGGCGTTGGCCGAAAGCTCCGCGCTGCCGTGCCGCCGCTCCTGCTCGGCGTTGCGGCCCGTGCCAGGGGGGCCTGCGCCGTCGCCGAGGGCCAGGCCTGTCAGGGGGCTAAGTGGCGGCCCGCCCCCCCCCAGGGCCAGATCGTTGGCGGTGAAGGGCTCATCCACCAGCAGTTGCTCCACCCCCGGATGGCGGCCGGCCTCGATCCACAGCTGGCGCCCGTCGCAGAGTTCGGGCCGGCAGTAACCACTGGTGGCGGCCACCTCGGCCAGGGAGGCGAGGGCATCGAGTTCGGCCACCAGCCGGGCGGCGCCGCGGATCGGTCCGGCCTGCAGGCCCACCCGGCAGCGCAGGGCCGTGAATAGGTCGTATTCGCGCTGGGCGGTCCGGGCCCGCAGCTGCAGGATGCGCCCTTCCCGCGCCTTGAGTGCTGGCGTGATGAAGCGCTCCTCGTTGGCCAGGGTCTGGCGGCGGATCCAGTGCTCGGGCACAGCGGCGGCCCGGGCGCGGCTCACCGCCAGGAAATAGCCGAAGCTGCGGTGGTACTGGAGCCGCAGGTTGGCGTTGCCGCTGGCTCGGCGTTCCAGGGCTTCCTGTTCGGCCAGCCAGTGCTCCTGGTCGTCGAGCTGATTGCGCAGGCCATCGAGCACCGCATCGACGCCGTTGTGAATCAGGCCGCCTTCGCTCAGGCTCAGCGGCGGCGCTTCCACCAGCTGATGGCGCAGTTCCTCCGCCAGGGCCACCAGCTCCGGCCAGGGCCGACCCAGGGCCAGCAGCGGCCCGCTGCGGGCGCCCTGCACCAGGGATGCCAGCCGCGGCAACCGTTCCAGGCCATCGGCCAGGGCCACCAGATCCCGGGCCGAGGCGCTGCCGGCTCCGGCTCGGCCGGCCAGGCGCTCCAGATCACCCATCGGCCGCAGCAGGCGGCGCAGGGCCAGTCGCAGGGGGCGGTGGTCCACCAGCTCACTCACCGCTTCCTGGCGGGTCAGGATCGCGGCCAGGTCCACCAGGGGCGCCTCGATCCAGCGCCGCAGGCAGCGGCCGCCCATGGCCGTGGCGGTGCGATCCAGCGCCCAGAGCAGGGAGCCGTGCAGGGAGCCAGCCAGTTGGGTGCGGGTCAGTTCCAGATTGCGGCGGGTCTGGGCATCGAGCACCAGCTGGTCGCCGGCATGCCAGACGCTGGGCATGTCCAGCGGGATCGGTGGCCTGTCGTCGTCGCCGGGCTGGGTGGCATCGAGATAGGCCAGCAGCCCGCCGGCGGCTCGCATCGCCAGGGACACCTCGCCCAGCCCGAGGCCATCGAGGCTGGCGAGCCGGAAGCGCTCCAGCAGGCGGGTCCGGGCCTGGGGGCTTTCAAAGGGGGTGCGTGGCAGGGGGGTCAGCTGCCGGCCGTTGGGGCACCAGGCTGGATTGAGATCCGCCTGCTCGGGTGGGTTGGGCCAGATCACCTCGGCGGCTTCCACCTGCAGCAGCTCCTGGTGCAGGGCGGCGCTGCCCTGCCGTTCGGTGACGCGGAATTCGCCCGTGCTGACGTCGGCCACGGCCAGGCCCCAGCGGCCACCGCAGTCGGGATCGAACACCACGGCGCAGAGCCAGTTGTTGCGGCGGGCGGCCAGCATCCCCTCCTCAAGCACGGTGCCGGGGGTGAGCACACGGGTGATGTCGCGGCGCAGCAGGGCCCCTTTGGCGGGAGTGGTTTCGAGCTGGTCGCAGAGGGCGACGCTGAGGCCGCGGCGCACCAGTTCGGCGCAGTAGCGCTCAGCGGCGTGATGGGGGATGCCCGCCATCGGCACCCGGCCGATCGCCTTACCGGCCTCCTTGCCGGTGAGGGTGAGTTCCAGCAGACGCGAGAGCAGGATCGCGTCCTCGAAGAAGAATTCGAAGAAATCACCGAGCCGGTAAAGCAGCACCCGCTCCGGGTGGGCGGCTTTGAGTTCCACGTAGTGGCGCAGCACCGGCGGCAGGGCGGCCGGATCGACCAGGCTGTGGTGGTGCCAGCGGGGCAGATCGGAATCGGTGTCGCTTCCGTCAGGGTTCTGAGGGTCAGGGGCGTCATCCCCGGCGGCGGGGCCGCCATCCGCGGCTGGTTGAACATCGCTGGCTGCGGGGTTGTCCCTCGCGCTCTCCCGGCGCGGCCGCGGCCTGGCGGCGGCATCGGCGCTCAGCTGCTCGTCATCGAATCCCGTCTCCCCCCGGTCTTCCGGCTCGCGGGCCTCCAGCGCCTGGGGAGCGGCGGCTGCGGCCAGCCCCAGATCGGCCACCAGGGAAAGCTGTTGTGCGGCCGCAGGGACCTGGGCCGCCGGGCGCGCCGCCATGACACTGGGGATGGGGCCTTCCATCTTAAGGGCCCCCATCGGTGGGGTCTTTCCCCCTGCTGGGTCTCCGCATCCCGGCAGGGTCCGATCCATCGCCCTGGCCCCGCAGCGTGGTGTCCGGATCGGCAGGTCCCGGGCGCCCTGAGATTGGGCCAATGGTGGAGCGGCGCTGCGATTTCGGCGTGGGCGGTCTCACCCTGCCTCGCCTGCTCTCGATGCCGCCTGCACCCGGTCGAAGGCCGCCTCAGCCCGGGGCCGCCCCAGCCGCCAGCCGCCGCTTACGGCGCGGTATCTCCCCCACAACTTGTGAAGGAAGGCGCTTGCCCTGGCCTGGGGCGCGGGGCGCTCGTGTGAGAATCCGCTCACTGCCTGATATGGCCGGCGAGCCCCCTCACCCATGCAGATCCTCAACACCCTCACCGTTCTGGCCCTGGTGGTGATGTCCTTTGCCCTGATCGTGGCGGTGCCGGTGCTTTACGCCAGTAGCGAGGACAGCGGCCGCTCCAACCGCTTGATTCTGATCGGCGGCGCCGCCTGGGTGGCCCTGGTGCTGCTCAACTGGGGCATGAGCTACTTCGTGGTCTGAATCCTTGACGGTTTTCGAAGGTCGTTTTACGGACACGGCAGGTCTGAGGATCGCCGTGGTTGTCGCCCGCTTCAATGATCTGGTGACAGGCAAGCTGTTCAGTGGCTGTCTTGATTGCCTGTCACGCCACGGCATCGACACCGCTCCGACCAGCGCTCAGCTGGATGTGGCCTGGGTGCCCGGCAGCTTTGAAATCCCGCTGGTGGCCCAGCGGTTGGCGGCCAGCGGTCGCTACCAGGTGGTGATCACCCTCGGGGCCGTGATCAGCGGCGATACCCCCCATTTCGATGTGGTGGTGGCCGAGGTCAGCAAGGGGGTGGCCGCCGTGGCCCGTGAAACTGGTGTGCCGGTGATTTTCGGCGTCCTCACCACCGATACGCTGCAACAGGCCCTGGAACGGGCTGGGATCAAGAGCAATCTCGGCTGGAACTACGGCCTGCAGGCTCTGGAAATGGGCAGCCTGATGGCGGCGATTCCGCCAAACCACTAGCCGATCCCATCGGTTCACCAGGCTTCAGGCAGCGCGCATGGCGCCGCCGCGGATCAGCTGGCCAGACTGGCTGATGCTGTTCTGGCCGGCGTTCAAATCACAAACCTGCTGCATCAGGAGCGGCATGATTGGTATCTTCCGGGACTCGTGATTCGCAAGTCAGACATGCCGCCCATCGGCAAGCCGTCCGTCCATTCGGGCTTGATCTGGCAGAGCCCTCGGCAGATGCTGACCCTCTGCGCTCTGCTGGATCTGATCGGTTTGGCTCTGGTGGCGGCTGGTATCGATCGTCTGATGGAAGCCAATCTGCTCCAGCACCCAGGCTGGCTGCTGGCCTTTGGCCTCACCTACATCAGCTGCAGCTGGCTGTTTGGAAGTTACACGTTGCTGCGCTGGCCTCGCTTGCCGCTGATGCAGGTCATGGCGCGCTTGGGGGCGGCGGCCCTGTTCACCGTCCTATCGATTGTGCTGGTCGTCTGGTTGTTGCATCTGCCGCCTGTGATCAGCCTGGGTCACCGGCGAATCCAGCTGGCCCTGATGTCATTCCTGAGCCTCTGGGCGCTTGGGGCGAGGTTGTTGTTGCGTTTGAAGATCCGGGATCGCCAGCGGCCCGCCGGCACAACGGTGCTTGCCAGAGTCGAGCGCCGGCAGCAACGGCTTCTTCCATCCCTGTTGCCGGAAGAGGCCCTCACCTTTGAGGATGTGCCCTGGCAGGAGACTCTCAGTGTGCAGCGTCAGCTCAAGCGGGCGGCGGATCTGGTGATCGCCATCAGCCTGCTGATTATCACGTGTCCCCTGGTCGCCCTCGCGGCTCTGTGCATCTGGCTGGAGGACGGAGGATCCGCGCTGTATTTGCAGGAGCGCAGCGGTTTGATGGGTCGCAAGTTCCGTGTCTACAAACTGCGTAGCATGCGCATCGCCAGACCCGATGAACCGCCCACTTGGACGCTGCGCCGCGATCAGCGCATCACCCGGGTCGGCTCGGTTCTGAGGCGCCTCCGACTTGATGAGCTCCCGCAACTGCTCAACGTGTTGCGTGGCGAGATGAGCCTGATCGGTCCCCGGCCGGAACGACCGGAACTGGAGCATCCCCTCGAAGCCACCATCCCCCACTACCGCAAGCGCCATTGGATGCCACCGGGGTTGAGTGGCTGGGCCCAGGTCTGCGCTCCCTATGCCTCCAGCGTTGAGGAAGCTGAGCTGAAACTCAGCTATGACCTCTTTTATTTGAAACACTGGAACACCGGCCTTGATCTGCTGATCCTGCTCAAAACGGTCAAAACTGTGCTTAAGGCTAAGGGGCGTTGAAGGGCTCAGGCTTGAGCAGGGCGGCTGGACGGGCGCCCCAACTGGGGAACTGAGCTGTTTGACGGCAGGCACCTCGGTGGTGCATTCTGTCTTGGTCGGCCCATGCCGGCAATGCGGATGTAGCTCAGTGGTAGAGCATCTCCTTGCCAAGGAGAGGGTCGAGAGTTCGAATCTCTTCATCCGCTTGATACGGTCCGTTCAGCCTTCCAGCTCTGCAGGCCAGAAACGCTGAATTCACAGCTGCGAGCCTCTGCGCGCCTTTGGTTCAGGCCTCCCCTGCACCGTAGAGCCGCCCTGGCGGGGTGGCCTGGGTCTCTTGCTCAGTGCGCCCGCCCTTCCTGAGGTGGAGCCAGACGCCTCGCTGCAGGCCCCCCTCCGTGTTGTCAGCCCGATGACGGAGGACGTCGGGAGCCAGTCTCTGCCCACGGGCCACCATCGGCCATGCCCTGTCCATCAATCCCCAGGGTTGCCTGACTCTGGGGAGCCGGCAGGGTTGTCGAGCCGCATCAGGTTCTGAGTCGTCACGGACTGGAAGCCCAGGCGCTCATAGAAGCCCCGGCTCTGGCTTGTCATCAGATAGGTGCGTTCGCAGCCGGCGACGCTGGGGTCGCTCAGCAGGGTTTCGACCAGGCGGCGCCCCAGCCCCTGGCCTTTCTCATCATTGGCGATGACGACGTCCCAGAGGACGGCGCGATAGATCCCGTCGCTGGTCGCCCGTCCGAACCCCACCAGGGTGCCGTCCTGCCGCCAGGCGGTGACGATGGCTCTGCTGCCCCGGAGCATGCAGTGCAGCCCGCCCAGGCTGCGGTTCCGGGCCCAGAAGCAGTGCTGATCCAGCAGGCGCTGCAGCTGCTGCATGGCGCGTACAGGGCGGCAATCCGGTCCGAGGCCCAACCGCAGACCTGGGGCACCGGCACGATGCCGGATCCAGCGCAGTGAATTGGTGGGATGGTCAGCCGCAGCGCTCAAAAGGAGGGGATTGTCCTCTGCTCACGCTATCTTCACATCCCCACCGGAGAAAGCAGTTGGCAATTGGCAACCTGCAACAGGGGATCATTCAGCCTTTGGACTGAACCGAACAGGGTGACCGCCGCAATCTGGTGAGTGGCGCAACCGGGCACGGCTGATTGCTTCACGCAACATCTCTCAACCGGCATGGATCTCATGCGGTTGGCAATCCTTGAGGAATCATTTTGAATGAAATCGTCAGAGTCTCTGCAAGGCTTTGCTCTTGTCTTGGAATTGGCCAAGCAGTAGTTGCAAATAGGTAACTTTGCGTAGTTTGATATTGGCAGTGAGCGACATGCCGACCTGCAGAGGCAGGTGGCCACCATCCTTGAGCTTCAGCTCCTGGGAATTGAGTTTGATATCAGCTGGATATCGATATTCTTGTTTTAATTGATCTGGCGGTAGTGCATCAGAGCCAATGCTTTTGACTGAGCCAACAAGGACGCCGTAGTCAGAAGCCGGGAAGGAATCAATGCTGATATCAACTGCTTTGCCAACGGAAACAAAGCCAATCTCCCGACTGGGAATTTCGACGCGTGCAACCAGCTTGTCGAAGGGCACAATCTTCATCATGGGTTCGCTGGACTGGGCAACGAATCCTCGTGATTTGGGCTTGAGTTCAAAGATAATCCCATTTTCCGGAGCCTTGATCTTTTGATAGCGGATATTGATATTGAGTTCAGCCAGCTTGCTGCGTAGTTCGGTTAATTCTGACTGCAGCTGTCTGACCCCTTGTTCTAAGACGGCATCCTGGCGCAATCGATCTGCCTTTGTGCGCTCAATCTGACCCGTAACTTCTTGAACTTTGTTGCGTTGCTGCAGAAACTGTAGCTCGGCGGTGGCTCCTTCGCGGCGCAGTGTGTCAAGGCGACTCAGGATCTCGTTCTCAAGTGCCAAGTTCTGGGTCAAAACACTTTGCTCCGTCGTGTTGCCTTCGAGGAAGCGTTGCAATTCTATCTCTTTCAGTGCAAGCTGCTGCTCTTTGTAGGAAATGCTTTTGATAATGGCTCGTCGCTGATCCGTGGTTGATTCAGCATCAAGAAGTAGTAGGATCTGGCCTTTTTTGACGTGATCACCACCTTTCACAAGTATCTTTTCAACAACTCCGCCAACGGGAACCTGAATATCTTTAACGACTCCAATAGGTTCAAGCTTTCCATGTACAGTTACGATTTCCTCGGTTTTTGCAATTGCTAGCCAGCCAATGGCAAAGCCAGTGACACCGACCAATGTCCAGGTGATCGCCCGCGCCCAGAAGCGAGACTGTTGCAAGACAACCGAATCCTCGTCGGTGTGGACAAACTCTTCAATCGCGTTCTGCGTTTTTTTAACGAGCTGATTGGGGGAAAATTTACCCATGGGATGTTTCATCAGCTGGCCTCTTGTTGGCGGTAAAGGGCGAAGTAGCGACCCTTCAGAGCCATCAGCTCGTCATGGGTACCGGTTTCAACGATGACTCCTTGGTGCATCATGATGATCAGATCAGCTCGTCGGATTGTGCTGAGGCGATGGGTGATAAAAAATACAGTACGATCATGCAGAGATTCCACCAGGTTGTCGCAGACTCTGCGTTCGGTGTCATAGTCCAAGGCGCTGGTCGCCTCATCCATGACCAGGAGTTTTGGATTGCTGAGCAGGGTGCGGGCGATGGCAATACGCTGGCGTTGGCCTCCAGAGAGTGATGCACCCCGTTCTCCAACTCTAGAACTGTAACCCTCACTTAGTTCCATAATGAAATCGTGGGCCTCAGCAATCATTGCTGCTTTCACAATCGAATCGCTGCTCGCTTCGGGGTTCGTTAGTGCAATGTTATCGCTGATTGTGCCGCTGAACAGCAAGGGATCCTGGGGGACAATGCCAATCTGGCGGCGAAGAGAATAGAGTTCTACTTTGGCAATATCATATTTGTCCAATAGGATCCGGCCTTGCGTTGGTGCATAAAGTCTTGGCAGAAGCTTCATCAATGTGCTTTTGCCGCTGCCACTTTGGCCGACAATCCCCACAAATGTTCCCTGCTCGATGTGCAGGTTAATATTTTTTAGTACATCAGGAGTTCCTGGGGTGAAGCTGAAGTTGAGGTCTTCAAAGAGCACATCCCCATTAATAGGCGGCAGCGGAATCTTGGAGCGGTCGGAATCATCGGATTCAACGGGGGTATCAACAATGTCAGCGAGTCGCTCAAAGGAAACGCGAAGTTCCTGAACGTTTTGCCAGATCGAGGAAAGCCTGAGTAAGGGTTGGGTGACGTACCCTGAGATGATGCGGAAGGCAATCAGCTGGCCCAGGGTCAATTCGCCCTTGAGAACAAGCGAGGCGCCTACCCAAAGCACAAGCAACTGTGAAAGCTTCTGCAGAACCTGACTTGTTTCGGTGAGGACGGTTCCCGTGAGGGTTTTTTCAAAGCTGCGCGAGATATATTTACTATAGAAATCTTGCCACTTCCAACGGCTTACCATCTCCACGTTCTGAGCTTTCACGGTCTGAATACCAGTCAATACCTCAACCAAATGGCTTTGGGTATTGGCATTTTCTGTGGCCACGCTACGAATCTGGCGACGGATGATGGGCGATCCGATCAGGGTCAGGGCGATCTGAATAGGCAGAACAATCAGCGCAATGATCGTCAGCAGCCAGCTGTAAATGGCCATGACAATGATGTAGATCACCGAAAAAGCTGAATCCAGAATGGTCATCAAGGCCTGGCCTGTGATGAAGTTGCGGATTTTTTCCAGCTCGGCGATGCGCGTGCCCAGCTCGCCCACTGGCCTGCGGTCAAAGTAACCAAGCGGCAATCTCAGGAGCCTGTCAATCACTTCGGCCCCGAGCCGCAGGTCAATGCGGTTGGTGGTATCGGCGAAAAGATAGGTGCGGAGACTGCTAATGATGCCTTCCATCAAGGTCACCACCACCAGGGCAATGCCCAGGATCTGCAGCGTGTCCATCGAGCGCTGCGTGATCACTTTGTCGATGATCACCTGAATCAGCAGTGGGTTGGCCAGGCTGAACAGCTGAACCACAAAGGAAGCCAGCAGCACTTGGAAGAGCATGCCGCGATAGCGCTTCAGGGCCGGCCAGAACCAGCCTGGTCCGAAGTTCTGCTCCGGGCTGGCGCTGCTGCGCTCCAGCATCAGCAGCTCGATACCTTCGGGATACTTGTCAGCAATATCTGCTGGACTCAGCTGGACCCATCCCGAACTGGGCGAGGCCAGTCTCAGGCCCTTGGCGTTGCTGCTGACGGCGATCGCAAAACTGGATTCCCAAGGCAGCAGGCAGGGGGTCATCAGGCGTGTGCCGGCCTGGGCGGGCACCTTGGCTCCGCTCACAAGCAGTCCCATCATTGCGGCAATCTGCCCACAGAGTTGCAGATCGGGCTTCATGCCCCGCCGCAGATTGTCACGCAGTATTTTCTCAATCGAATCGCGTCGATAGGGCAGCTCGAGAATCTTGGCCAGCATCTGAAACGCTGCCAGTGTTTCTTCGAGAACGCCTTCCCCTCTGATCAACACCATGCCACGGCTCGGATCCTGCTGGCCGAGATCGAGGCCGGAGCCTTCGGCCGGTGCATCAAGGCGGTTCAGGGAGGAGGGCTTTTTGCCGTTGTCGTCAGCAACAGCCTGATCTGGGGCGGATTCGAGAATGGCCTCCACATCGGAGCGCAGCAGGCTGATCAGGCGCGCCGGCAGGGGAGGCCGAGGGTTGGGCAACTCAAGGCCCCGCTCCAGGATCGTGCCGATCGGCAGATCGGGCAGATTGCTGCTGCCGACCAGGACGCACTGGTCGTCCCCCAGATTGCTCCAGAGTTGTTTGGAAGCTCCCACCAGGGTCGCTTCCTCCAGCAGATGGTGTACAAGCCGCCGCAGTTCTTCCGGCTGCCGGGCACGGGCGGAACCCGTGGTAAGCGTCCCCACCACGGCTCCCAGTTCGGCCGCCCAGAGATGGCTGTCACACCAATCCCTGAAGCTGGGATCGTTCTGGTAGAGCTCCAACACCACGGCATCCTTCAAGGAAGCCAGCACCATGGGGCTGGCTGCCGAAACGGTTTCGCAGGCTTCGGCTCGCAGCAGGGAGGCCAGGCCGATGAACGACCCGGGACCCAGCCGCTCAATCGTGTAGGGCTTGCCGTGGTGGTCGCCGATCAGCCGAGCATCTCCTTCAACCACCAGAAACACGCGTTCCGGCAAGGTGCTGCTGAACACCAGGGGTTGACCAGTGGCACAGCGCTGCAGCTCGGTCTTGGCTGCCAGAGCCTCCAGGGTGGCATCCGGCAGTCGGGCGAGGGCGTCGTTAATCCTGAGGACTTGGACGGTATTGGGAGGGGTCTGGGTCATCGGATTAAGGTAAGTAAGCCTCTTGCCAGGTCGCAGCGGAGTCGGATCAGGGGGTAGCTTGGGCTCTGGGGGCCTGCTGCAGAGCATTAATCTGCTGCTGCAACTGTTCGTTGACCCACTCCTGCAGCAGATCGCGGCACATCCCCAGCTTCATCGCATCGTTGAAGACAGCTGGTTTGAGATCTTCCAGGCGAACAATCAGCCACCAGGGTTCAATGAAGATCGGCGCAAACAGTTGTTTGGGCTGGCCGCTGCGAAGCATTTCGGTTACGCGCGGATGGGATTTGTTCAATGGGGCCGGACCGACGATGCCGTTGCGGGCCTTTTCTTCGCCCTCACTGTGCTCGGAGGCCAGCTCAGCAAAGGTGGCCTCTCCTTCGGAAATGCGTAGATAAAGCTCTTGGGCCAGGCCACGATCGCGGCAGCGAATCAGGCTATACACCACCTGATCAAGTTCTGCCTTGCGTTGCAAGAAGCGTTGTTCGGCTCGATGGGAAAATTCTTCAAGTGCATGGCGATCAACACGAACCGGGAGCTCGGCCTGATAGCGGGCTGCATCGGGATTGAGG
Organism: Cyanobacteriota bacterium; assembly: GCA_026389285.1. Taxonomy (GTDB): domain Bacteria; phylum Cyanobacteriota; class Cyanobacteriia; order PCC-6307; family Cyanobiaceae; genus Cyanobium. The sequence continues at coordinate 7,602 of JAPLID010000015.1, read as the reverse complement.
AGTTGTTGTTGGCAAAATGCCACAAGCTCTTCGTCGTTCTTGATGCCCTGACGTTGGCTCCAGTCCTTGAGTGCCTCGTTGCGCTCGTCATCGCTGAGGCTGATTGCGTTGACCGCATTGCCCAGGATGACGCTCCTCATCAGGGGCAGCAACAACCCATGCTGCGTCAGCAGCTGTTGTTGCGGGGCAGTGAACTCGATCACGCATGGGCCTGTTGGTTAGGCGAATCTAAGCCCATGCCTTGACTCTCTCGCAGTATGCCAGCCCACCTTGTGTCAGGGAGGAATCCGCACACGGTGAGCCTCCGGCAGGTTGCTGGAGGTGCGGGGCAGTGGTTCCTTTCGCCAGGCTTGCCGGCCTCGAGTGGCTGCATCGATAGACTGGCGGCGAACTCAGTGGCCGAAGAGCCAGCCTTGGAGCCTCAAGATTCACACAACGCTGACTTCGGGGTCTGGAGAGACCGCGCAATGACTGCCAGGCGCTGGGCTGAGGCAGGCCAAGATAGTGTCTGTAGGGTTTGGTTGCCCTTGGAGCTACAGCCCTTCCATTACGGCGAACCCCACCCTTAAATAGAACCGCTGTGGTTGTTTTGTTCTTTTGTGCATGACTATTGAGGGGGGCTTCAGTCAACCCTGGTCGTTCTTTCTAAGGCCATTGCCTCTCATCCAGTTGCTACGGCCAGCGACTGCTGCTGTGATCGTTGGAACCCGAATGACTTGAGCTGGTTGTGGGTTTCTGGCGGCGATCAGGTGCCACTCGCCATTGACCTTATCAATGATAGGTTTCATGAAGCGCCGCAGGCCGCGGGCCTCCTTGATCTGTCCGATCACCGGTTCCACGATTGCGTTGCGCAGGGCATAAATTCTGGAAACCTTTTGCGGCGAAGCTTACGGGCCGTGCGGCTTTTTGTGTTGGCAGTTTTGGGTAGCGGACCGCGTTTCGGCGGCAGTGGCGGAGCGTGGGTAGGCGATGGGTGGCGATGTAGGTGTCAATGCTCTGATCGGAGCAGGCCTTGGCGTTGTTTTCGCTCCAGTAGCCCGCATCAAAGGTCATCATTTTGGGTAAGTCACCGGTGCTGGTAGCGATGCGCTCCAGCATGGGCACTAGATGTTTCACCTCTGGCTGTTGGTTGTTCACCCCCGCAGCGATTTCCAAGCGGATGCGCTTGAAGGGCATGACCGTCGGCAAGTGGCGCAAGCGTTACTGGGATCTCGGCCTAGAGGCCTTGCACGACGAACTCCTAAGCCACCTTGCGCTGGGCATTGGTGCTGCGCAGCCGAGCGTTGGGTTTGCCCGGACTCACCAGAGCCAGGTGACAGCTTTGGGGATCAGGGTGAGGCTCGCCTCCAGCCCTCTCGCTCACTCGGTTGGTCCGGTGTGCTGCAGAAGGGACTGCGCTGCCGCGACACCAGGCCGAAGGGCGGCGTGCGGGCCCCCTCCAGGGTCTGGATCTACCAGCTTGCGCACGAAGGCATCCACGGCCCAGCAGTGGGCGGCATCGTCATCACCCCAGTGGGGCTGGATCTGCATGCAGCCAGCCTGGCACAGGGTAATTATGGGTTGTCCTCGGCCCCAATCCACCATGCCTCCCACAATCGTCATCGGTGGTGCCGGTTTCATCGGCATCGAGGTCTCGCGCTTGCTGCGCGAGGCCGGTGGCGAAGTGGTGATCCTTGGCCGCGGCAAGGAGCCCTTGGCCCTGCCGGCCGGCTGTCGCTATGTGCAGGGAGATTATGCCAATCTCGGCCTGCTCCGCACCCTTTTAACGCCGGGGTGCGATATAGTGAACCTGGCCTATTCCACGGTTCCAAAGACCAGCTTTGGAGATCCAACCTTCGATCTTCTTTCTAACCTGCCCTCCAATGTCGCCCTGCTTCAGGAGGTTAAGCGTGCTGAGGTGCACCGCCTGGTGATTGTATCTTCTGGTGGTACTGTCTATGGTGCAGCCTCTGTGTTGCCGATCCCAGAGGGTCACCCCACTAATCCGATCAGTCCCTACGGAATCACCAAGCTCACCATTGATTCCTATGCACGCATGTTCCATACCACCATGGATCTACCGGTGCTGATCGCCCGCCCTGCCAATGCCTACGGCGAGGCCCAGCGCACTGGGGTGGGCCAGGGTTTTATGGCTGCGGCCATTGACGCGATTCAGTGGGGTAGAGAGGTAGAGGTTTTTGGCCCTGAGGGCACGATTCGCGACTATATTCATGTGCATGATGTGGCCACCGGAATCGTGGCGGTTCTTCGGCAGGGAATGGAGGGAAACATTTATAATGTTGGCACCGGGATCGGTGCTTCCAATCTCGATCTGCTCCGCTTGCTGCAGGGCCTGGCCGATGCCGATGGTTATTCCGTGAAAGTGAGCCACTTGCCAGAGCGGCGTTTCGATGTGGCCGCCAATGTCCTCGATTCCCGCAAGCTGTTCGACGTCACCGGATGGGCACCGCGGATCTCCCTTGCCGAGGGCCTGGCGGCCATGTGGCGCTTTGGCCTGCAGCGCAAGCTCGAGCGGGAGCCCAGGCCGTGAGTCTGACCGCCGCTCAGGACTGATTCAAAGTCCGCCACAGGTCCCTGCCCTCACCGTCCTGGCCCTGGTGGTGCTGTCGTTCGCGTTGATCGCGGCGATCCCGTTGCTCTACGCCAGCAGCGAGGACAGCGGCCGCTCCAACCGCTTGATCCTGATCGGTAGAGGAGCTTGGGTGGCCCTTTTCTGCTCGATTGGGGCCTGAGTTTCTTCGTCATCTGAAGTTCTTGGCGGTTTTCGAAGGGAGCTTCACCGACATGGCCAATCTGCGGATCGCCGAGGTGGCAGCTCGTTTCAACGATCTGGTCACTGGCAAGCTGCTGAGCGGCTTCCTGGATTGCCTGTTACGCCATGGCATCGACACGGCCCCCACCAGCAGCCAGCTTGATGTTGCCTGGGTGCCCGGCAGTTTTGAGTTCCACCTGGTGGCCCAGCGCCTCGCCCTCAGCGCCTCGCTGTCAGGTGGTGATCACCCTCGGCGCTGAGATCCGCGGCGACATGCTCCATTGCGATGTGGTGGTGGCCGAGGTTGGCAAGGATGTCTCCACCGTGGCCCGTGACACCGGCATCCCGCTGATCTTCGGCGTGCTAACAACCGACACCCTTCTGCAGGCCCTCAAGCGGGCTGGCATCAAGATCAACCTAGGCTGCAGCTACAGGGTGCAGGCCCTGGGAGATGGGCAACCTGATCAAGGCGCTGGGAGTGTGAGAGCATTGCTGGGGGTGGGGCCCTTAAGGGGTATTGGGTTTATTAAGCTCCGAAGCCCAGGTAGATTTGAAATCAGACCTACAGCGTGGACTGAGCCCCTCGGGGTTCTTTTGTGATTCGCGATCTATTGGGGACGATTAGATGCTGCTTGCCCGTCAATCCCATGCCGTGGTGATCCCCTTGTTCGGGGCACTATCTGCTGATTTTACGCACTATCTTAGGGCACTTGTGGCCCAATCATTTTTGGTCGTGTTGGTCGATAACAATTGCCAGCGCCTTCCAGCGCGTCTCAAGCCTGTGATGGGTTGTGAGTTTGTGGTGAATGGTAATCGTGGTGGTATCGCCGGCGGCTTGAACCGGGGTATTGAGTTCGCGCTACAGCCGGGTATTTCCTCGATCACGCTTTTGGATCAGGATAGCCGAATTCCCGTAGAACAGATTCATCGATTGTTAGAGCCCTTTGAGTCCTACCAGGAGCGCCGCCTTGTGGTGGGGCCAAGTATCTGGGATCAGCAGCGTCAGGTGCGCCATGGGCGCTGGTTGCCTTCGGCCGATTCTTTCCAGGAGACCCGGCTATTAATCGGCTCTGGCACCACGTTTCAGGTTAAAGATTGGCCCCAACTAGGCAGCCTTCATGATCAACTCCACATCGATTATGTAGATCATGCTTGGTGCTTTCGCGCCCAGGCACGCGGCTTCAGCCTGTTGCAGCATTCAGAGGTGGTTCTGAAGCAGCAGTTTGGGGCGGTTCATCCGAATAGATTTTGTCGTTGGCTTGGTATGCAGCTTTATAGTCCTGATCGCCATTTTTATGGGCTGCGAAATTTGCGCTGGCTCTTGTTGCAGCCCTATGTTCCTCTTGATCTTAAGCTTAAGGAGCTTTTGAAGATGCTTTTCAAACCTTGGTTGTGGCTTCTTTTGGAACCAAATCGAGGAGCGAATCTCAAGGCGATTGCTAGGGGGCTTTTGGCGCCGCTACCAGGTCGTTATTAGTGGTGAATGTGATGGGTTATAGTGTACTCATGCCTTTGGCCCCCTGGGAACCACCGGTCCAGGTTGCTGCTGCTTTGCAGAGCTTAATAGATCAATCTTTGCCGCCCGAACAGGTTGTTGTGAGTTGTGATGGGGCACCGTCGCAGGCCTTGGTAGCTGTCCTAGATGCCACCTCCTTGCCTGTAGAAATGGTGCTTGGACCAGGGGGTGAGGGGGTTGGCCCAGTTTTGGCCAGGGGTTTGCACGCCTGTACGCAAGAGCTGGTGGTGCGAGCCGATGCAGATGATCTTTCATTACCGGAGCGCTGTGAGATCCAGGTTGCAGCTATGCAAGCTAAGCCTCTTCTGGTCGTTCTTAGTACACCAATCTTGGAGTTTATTCACAGCCCACAGGCTCCTTGCGGTCTACGCGCTGTGCCCGTGGGTGCTGCCTTACTCCAGCGACGCAGTCGCTGGAGTAACCCCCTGAATCACCCGGCAGTCATTTTGCGCCGCCAAGAGGTGCTAGCGGCGGGTAATTACCGTGATTGCTCAGGCTTTGAGGATTATGAGCTCTGGCTGCGCTTGCTGCACCAGGGTGCATTGTTAGACAATCTCAAACAGCCATTGGTACTGGCGAGGGTCGGCGATGATCACCTGGCGCGGCGGCGTGGGGCCGCCTATGTTCGCAAAGAATGGCGCTTTTTAGTGGGTTGTGGACGCGCGGGGAGTCTGAGTTGGCCTCGAGTCGCCTTGTTGCTGATTCTGCGGACTCCGATTCGGCTGATGCCAGCAGCCTTACAGAGACGACTCACCCAAAGGATGCTGCGACTGAGACCACCTGGATAAGCTTCTCATCTGAGGGAGTTTTAGAGTACATCTCTCATGTAAGCTAAAAAGAGAAGCCATCCTTTTCTGCGTGTACTCTCCCCAGGAAGCATTCCTTAAGCTAAAGCGCAACCGGCTAGCACGGCAAAGCCTGAAACGGCTAGGCACGATTGCTGGAATGGCTGAATATAAGGGGGGTCAGAAGCATGATCCAAATAAGCCTATGGTGGTGGTTGTCAGCCATCAGGCGTCAAAAACTGGCGCGCCAATTCTTGCTCTTAACTTGTGTATGCAGCTCAGCACAAGTCACAATGTCATCGTAGTGCTGCTTAGTGGAGGCGCGCTGTTTTCACGCTTTTTGGAAACGGGTACTGCGTTATTAATGGCCAGGTACACCTTTGTTAACCACAAGGTCGTCAGGGGTGCGCTAAAGCGAGCCAGTTTAGGTCGGCCGATTGAATTTGCCCTGGCAAATTGCATTGTTTCGGCCCCATTTATTGAACCGATACGCAGCTTAGGCATACCCTGCCTCTGCCTCGTTCATGAATATGCATCCTATGTTAAACCCCTTACCATTTTTACTGATGTTGGCCTTTGGGCTTCACGGTTGATTTGGCCGACCCGCCTAACGATGAATGATATGTTGCGGCGCTGCCCTCACTTGGTTGAGCTCCCTATGGAGGTGATGCCCCAGGGCCCCTGTGTTTTGCCTGAGGCTGATCAGGATGGAGGATCTGCCAACACTGCTCCGCTGGCAACAGAAACGGTTGCTGAGCGATATTTGCGCCATTTAGATAAGGATACCCTGCTTGTCTTGGGCGCAGGCACCATCGAGATGCGGAAAGGTGTCGATTTATTCATCGAAACGGCGAGCCGTATTTCCAAGAATGCTCAAGGCATGAAAGTAAAGTATGCTTGGATTGGTAGTGGTTATCTTCCTGATTACGACTTTAATGTGTCTGTTTGGCTCAATGATCAGATTAACCGCAGTGGGCTTGGCCTACAGCTCACCATGCTGGATGAATCACCTGCCTATCGGGAGTTGATTAAACGTTGCGACCTATTTATCATGAGTTCCCGGCTTGATGCGCTCCCAAATGTGGCCATTGACGCGATGCTTGCGGGAAAACCAGTGCTTTGTTTCGAGAATGCTTGTGGAATAGCCGAACAGTTAGAGCCCTATCCCGATTTGCACGGTTCTTGCGTCGCCCCTTACCTCGATTGTACTGATCTGGCCCAGAAAGCCCTTGATCTGCTCCAAGATCCTGGGCGTCGCAATCAGATTGCCGAGCTTACGCTCGCCGCGGCAGAAAATAGATTCCAAATGGACGGTTACGTTGCTCGGTTGCGTGAACTCGGCAAGATATGTCGGGAAGAGTCTCGAGAGGAAGACTCTGACATATCTTATATCCTTGATCACCGTTTGATTGACAGAAAGTTCCATACTACAAATACTAGCCTCAGCGATCGGACGATCGCACAGCGTTACGTATTGAGCTGGCGCAAAAATATCTACGGTCGCAAACCTTTTGCAGGCTTCCATCCTGGCATTTATTTCGAAAATAATTTATCATCTGGATCCGGCCGTGATCCCTTGGTTGATTGGCATCAGCAGGGTCAGCCTTCAGGTCTATGGCAAGTCCAAGTGATTGAATCTAGTCCTGTTTTGGCAAATCTCAACGAGCTGTCGGTTGCTCTGCATGTGCACGTCTTCTCGCCTGAATTCTTGACGCCAATTCTAGCTCGTCTTAATTTCAATAGCGTTAGGCCTGATCTCTATATTAGCTTTTCTGACCCAGATTTTGAGCCTGAAATCCTCAGAGTTAGCGCGCAGTTTGACCTTGATCCCAATCTCCGTTTAGTGCCAAATCTAGGCAGGGATATGGGTCCTCTTCTTAGCGAACTGGCGCTGGAGCTAGATCGTTGCTACTCCTTGCATGGGCATGTGCACACGATCTTCAATGAGGGTGTGCATGTGCCTGCTATGCGTGAGTTTTTGCAGATCAACCTGTTGGGTAATACGAAACTACCCATGCTCGATCGCATCCTCAGCCAGTTTGTTCAGCAACCCGGCTTAGGTATGGTCTTTGCAGATGATCCAAATTGTCTTGGTTGGAGTGAGAACCGCGATCAAGCCGAAGCTCTCGCTCAGCGCCTTGGGCTTCCTCCGCTGCCCGTCGCCATTGACTTTCCCGTAGGCTCCATGTTCTGGGCCCGTAAAGGATCCTTGAAATCCCTTTATGAATTGGGGTTGAATTGGGATGACTACCCTGAGGAGCCTCTCCCCTATGATGGCACAATTCTCCATGCGGTCGAGCGGCTTATGCCTCAAGTCTGTATGGCTAACGGCTATACTTATGCGGTGGCCCATGTGCCAGGAATTTCTCGCTAGTTGACCAAATCCCTTGCTAAAAGGCTTTGGATGGCGTACCCGTTCAGGGGCCGTAACGCAGCAGCGCAGCATTCCACCCCTGATTGTTAATCAACGAGCGACCACAGACACCACGATCGTTAACAACCGGCTCAGGGATCTGGCAGTAGTGAGGGCATCACACCACCGCGGTGAT
>JAPLID010000039.1 GCA_026389285.1 Cyanobacteriota bacterium | reverse complement strand
GCCATGATCCGCCTGCGGGCCGGCATCAACTACGCCCTGCTGGAGGCCAGCGGTGATGGCCACTGCGGCCTGCCCACGGCCGAACTGCTCAAGCTCGCTGGTGAGCTGCTGTCGGTGGAACGCCCAGCAGCATCGCCACCGGCCAAACCGAAGGCAACAGAGGGTTCTGACCAGACAGTCGCGCCAGGCGGCGCGGCAGCAACACCACCTCTCCATCGAGAAGCTCCCGGCAACCGAGTTCCCCTCGAGCCCGCCGTGATCCAGTCCGCCCTTGATCTCGAACTCAGCGAAGGATCGGTTGTGGCGGACAGCCTGGCGGGCGAGGCCGCCATCTTCCTGGCCCATTTGCACCGCGATGAACGGCGCATCGCCGAGGCCCTGCAGGGGCTGGGCTATGGCTCTCCCCCCTGGGGAACTATCGATGCCAGCAAGGCCATCCCCTGGGTGGAGCAACGCCTGGGCCTGGAGCTGGCCACCAGTCAGAAAACCGCCATAGCGGAGGCTCTCGCCAGCAAGGTGTTGGTGATCACCGGCGGTCCCGGAGTGGGCAAGACCACCCTGATCAACGCCATCCTGCGGATCCTGGCCGCCAAGCGGCTGCGCATCCACCTCTGTGCCCCCACCGGCCGGGCCGCCAAGCGGATGGCCGAGGCCACGGGCCTGGAGGCCCGCACCATTCACCGCCTGCTGGAGTACGACCCTGCCGCCCACGGCTTCCGCCGCAACGCCGAGCTGCCGTTGGAGTGCGACCTGCTGGTGGTGGATGAAACCTCCATGGTCGATGTGCCGCTGATGGCCTCGTTATTGGCCGCCATTCCCCCCGAGGCCGCCCTGCTGCTGGTGGGCGATGTGGACCAGCTGCCCTCGGTGGGGCCGGGCCAGGTGCTCGCCGATGCGATCAGCAGCGACGCCCTGCCAGTGGCCCGACTTACGGAGGTGTTTCGTCAGGCGGCCAGCAGCCGCATCATCACCACCGCCCATGCCATCAACGCCGGCACGATCCCTGATCTGCGCCCGCCGAGCGAGGGGGGCACCACTGATTTTTATTTCCTGCCGGCTGAAACGCCCGAGCAGGCCGTGGCCTTGATTCTCAAGGTGGTCGGTGAGCGCATCCCGGCCCGCTTTGGCTTTGATCCAATCGGCCAAGTGCAGGTGCTCTGTCCGATGGCCCGTGGTGGCTGTGGCTCGCGCTCGCTCAACATCGAACTACAGAAGCTGCTCAATCCCGACCCCACCGAGCAGGTGGAGCGTTTCGGCTGGCGGTTTGCGCCGGGCGACAAGGTGATGCAGATTGCCAATGACTACGACAAGGAGGTGTTCAACGGTGATGTCGGCTCCATCGATGCGATCGATGCCGATAACAGCGAGCTCAGCGTCCTGTTCCCCAGCAGCGAGGCCGGAGTTCAGGGTAGCCGTGTGGTGGTCTACGGCTGGGGCGAGCTCGATCACCTGGTGCCTGCCTATGCCTGCACGATCCATAAGAGCCAGGGCAGCGAATATCCCGCCGTGGTGATTCCGCTGCTGACGCAGCACTATGCGATGCTGCAGCGCAATCTCGTCTACACCGGCTTGACCCGCGGCAAGCAACTGGTGGTGCTGGTGGGGCAAAAGAAAGCCCTGGCGATGGCCGTGAAAAACCACCTAGGCCGCAAGCGCTACACCAAGCTGGCGGAATGGCTATACGGCAGCGGAAGCCAGCTGAGCCGTTGACGCCTTGTTCCCGGCGGCGAGTGAATAGATCCTGAGAACAGGTTGTCCTGGTGGGCTATCCAAGGACAGTTATCAGTTAGAGTTTGGCCATCATCCCAACCCACCCAGCATGCTGATCGGAACTGAACTACTCGCAAAAGTCAAGGAATTCGGCGACGGGTCCAAATCGGATCTTGTTCGTGCCGCTGGCTATCTCAGCACCAAAAAGGACGGCACGGAGCGCCTGAACTTCACCGCCTTCTATGAGGCCCTGCTCGAGGCCAAGGGCATGATCTTCGGCGCTGGAAGCAGTGGCGGCAAGGGCCGTCCCGGTCGCAGCCTCAGCTACGCCACCAAAGTGCAGTTCAACGGCAACCTGATGGTGGGCAAGGCCTACACTTCCCAGCTGGGCCTAGAGCCTGGCGATGAGTTTGAGATCAAGTTGGGCAGGAAGCAGATCCGCCTGGTTCCGCTCGGAGCAGCTGATGAGGAGGAAGAGTGAGGAACGACTGAGCTGGAGATGTTCAGGCAAGGGCTGTGCCTCAGGCTAACTTCTGGAGCGCGGGCGGTCGTCAGGGAACCGCAGCCAGCCGATCCATCCAGGTAAGCGTTCAGGGGTCGGGACAGCATGCGGCGAACTCCTTCTCTGCTGAACTCTTGACGGCAGTTTGATTCTCGCTTGCATCTCAGGCAGAGACTGTTTGCGATGGGCGCTCCACCGACTGGGATTTCAGAAGCGGACTGGATCCCCTTTGGGTGCAGGAATCTATCTTCGACGGCTGTGGGAGGAGTCGGTAATGAAAGCCAACAATGGTGTGAATATTGTTCTGGTCGAAATCTGCTTATTCGAGTGGGTATTGAAATGGCATGGTTCATTAATCCATCACTCGGGAAATCAAAAGCGCCAGCAACCTCGCTCTAGTAAACAATCTGGACGGGGGGCAAGCCCATGGATGTGCCCACCGAAGCAGCAGCACGGCCAGACGAGGCGGCAGGCAAATGGCCAGGTAGCCAGCCCACCACAACATGGACTGGAGCAGGGTCATCGCTTCAGAGGCGGCGACCGTTCACTGCGGGCCTGTTACTATCCTGACGGTAAATTGAAGCGACTGAAACTGCACCACCCCCCGCAACCGGGGCAGTCGGCGGTGAGGCTGCGGCAGGTAGCTGGGTCGGGGCCCAACGATTCCCTCCTGACCCTTGGGCGGGGCGAACACAGCAGCCTCGAACGCAGCCCACTGGGCTGAGATCAGGTCGTCAAGGCTTCGAATCGGAGACTACCGGTGCTCCCTCAGAGTTCCCAACAGCGGTCAGGGGGGATCAGGGCTGGAACCTCAAGTTACAACGGTCGGCGTAGGGCTTTAACTCCACACGCTGAGCTTGGCTGGTGGGACCGTAAATAGACGGGTTGTTGGCAGCAGTGATGGCGATACTCACGCTTGAACAGCCATCTATGCCATTTCGGGACGCCAGATCCGCAGCGTTGAGATTGTCGGCAACAGTGGTATTAACAGCTTGGGATACCGAAGCGGGCTGGGATGGGGCCGGCTGCGGCGGAGGAGGGGGTGTTGCAACTGAAGCGCTTGGCGGCGGCGGGGCAGCGCAGGAAGCCAGCGCCAGGACCGCAAAGGACGAGAGCAAGAGAAACGCGCAACGCTGAGGAGGACAGGTCCCTCTGGGTTCCCAGTGGCAGCCTGGATCAATAGTCAGTGCCATAATCAATAGACCTGTTTCCCATTCCATTGAAAGTAGCTGCTGGAATTGCCGTTTGCATAGGGATTGTTACCGTTCCTTTGACAGTAAAAGGCGATCCCCTGTACGAAGCGTGTGGCCCGCAAGCGGTTGGCGTCATTATTGTAAAAGGCAAAAAATCTTGCCTAGTGCAATCGAAAGTAAACGGTGCAATTACTCAAGGCTCGCCAGCTGTGACAGTGGGAGCAAACAAAGATGTCGACGAAAGCCTCAACGATGCAGGCCTCAGGTTTCGCGATGGCGACAAAAAGAATGCTTGTGGTTACGTTGGGATAGCCATAAGCCAGGCCAATAGGAATAGCGGTACCGGAGCCGTATCAGAGAACCAGAAGCAACAGATACGGGACTACGCCCAGCAATGCAACCTTCGGTACTGACGGCAGGACCATCCCCCCACCGGCCAACCGATAGCCGGTTTCTCCCACAGGTTTCCCAGCAGCGGACACGATCAACGCAGCATCTCTCAAGCGATTCCATCGCCGTTCCGGTCCAGGTAGGTGTGGCCTTGCTTCAACAGCTCCTGAGCACGGGCAAAGCTGCCAATCTGCTTACAGGTGTAGTGCTTGCCCGAGGTGGATGGTAATGGGGTAACAGACCCAGGTGGCACCCCGCTGGATGTGGACCGAGACCAAGGATTAGGTCCTTATGGGTCTTCTCTTAAAAAAAGATTTTTCGATATGCTTCCTCTGTCAGGGAAGTTACGAAGGGTGCGGGGCGTCCATAACACAAGGGCGGGGGGCCCCTGGTTCAGGAAAGATGTCACCCCTTTCATTCGTATACCCGGGGGCTTGAGGACATGACCAATGCGCGGATACAGCGAGGCCGTCAAGGCTGATGTGAAAAGGCGGATGAGCCCGCCGCACAGGCAGAGCGTGGCCCGGATTTCAGAGGAGCTGGGCAT
>JAPLID010000189.1 GCA_026389285.1 Cyanobacteriota bacterium | reverse complement strand
ACCGCGGTGGTGTGATGCCCTCACTACTGCCAGATCCCTGAGCCGGTTGTTAACGATCGTGGTGTCTGTGGTCGCTCGTTGATTAACAATCAGGGGTGGAATGCTGCGCTGCTGCGTTACGGCCCCTGAACGGGTACAAACCATCAACTTGGAACTCATTACCAAGCCGCTGTTGTCGTAGTTGTCCAAATTGAGCAAGAAGTGTCTCCTGAATCTCCTTGGTCGTAGCAGTCTGCAGCCAATCAAGACTGAGGATAATTCGCTCCTCATAATCACGAGTAGCGCCAATATAGGCACTATTGGCTCCTTTCAACGCCGCTCCTTCCACAACCCTCAAGCCAATTGGAAAGCCGAGACTCTCGCCTGTCAACTGAGATTCACCGATAACATTAGCGACCGCTGCGGCATCAGGGACGGAGATAGCAGGACCTTCACCTGCCCAAACCTGTCCCAAGCCTGACTTAATCGGATCACCATCAACCCGACTCGTCAATCTCGCTTCCAGCAACCAGAGAGCCTCTTCAAGAGAGCTGAACTTGGCCAGGAAGTCGCCAGGAAGATTAAAAAACCGTGTCATGCTGGAAAAGGCAGATTACAAGAAGTTGATCGACCGCGGCTTTCCTTGCCGCTAGATGAAACAAGCTTACTAGAAACCGACGGCTCCCCATGCCAATACCTGACCAATAGGGAGGCCGCTTTTACGGTGCGTTAACAGCATTCACCATTCATTCACTGCCGTTTCTTGGCGGCCTGTTGTGTTCAGCTCCTCCTCACCTGGCGTTGTGTTTGCTCACGGACTTGAGCCAGGCAAGGACAGCGCCTCAGCCCCGCACCATCTCCAGCAGCTGCCTGGCTGAACCCGTCAGCAAGGAACCATCGGTGGCCACCGCCATGAAGCTGAACCCCTGCTCCAGCCGCCGGCGAATCGTGGCCGGATCGAGGCTGATCGTGCCCGCCGCCACCCCGGCCTGCCGGGCTGCCGCCAGCACCCGCAGAGCCGCCGCCTCCACCAGCGGGTGATCCACCTGTCCCAACAGTCCTAGGGAACCGGAAAGGTCGTACATGCCGACAAACACCAGATCCAGCCCCGGCACCGCCACGATCGCCTCGATCCGCTCCACCGCCGCGGCCGTTTCGATCTGCACGATCGCCAGCAGGGCGCCATCGGCCGCAGCCGCGTAATCGGCCACCGACAGCCCCCAGCGGGCCGGCGCCAGGGCAGGGGCAAAGCCGCGGACGCCTGCCGGCGGGTAGCGCAGGGCGGCCACCGCGGTGGCGGCCTGCGCGGCGGTCTCGACCATCGGCGTGATCACCCCCATGGCGCCGGCATCGAGCAGGGGCTTCACCAGCCAGGGCTCATGCCAGGGCACCCGCACCAGAGGGACGGCATCGGTGCCCCGGCTGGCCCAGATCATCTGCTGGGCCGTCTCCAGGTTGATGGCCCCATGCTCAAGATCGATCCAGAGCCAGTCGAAGCCGCTGGCTGCCAGCAGGGCCGTGACCGCGCTGCAGGCTGGCGGGAATGGCCGGCGGGTTGTCAGCGGCGGCGTTCATCAGAGGATCTGCTCCAGGAAGCGGCGGGTGCGCTCATGGCGCGGCGCTGTGAAAAAGGTTTCCGGCTCCGCCTCCTCCACCACCTCGCCCTGGTCCATCAGCACGACCCGATGGGCAACCTGACGGGCGAAGCGCACCTCATGGGTGACCACCACCATGGTGATGTCGTCGTGGGCGAGGGCCTGCATCACCTCCAGCACCTCGCGCACCATCTCGGGATCGAGGGAGCTGGTGGGTTCATCGAACAGAAGGATGCGCGGCTCCATGCAGAGCGCCCTGGCGATCGCCACCCGCTGCTGCTGGCCACCCGAGAGCTGACCGGGGAACTTGCCGGCCTGCTCGGCGATGCCGACCCGCTCCAGCAGCGCCATCGCCTGCCCCTCCACCTCGCTGCGGGGACGCTTGCGCACCAGCACCGGCGCCAGGGTGAGGTTCTCCAGCACACTGAGATGGGGAAACAGGTTGAACTGCTGGAACACCATCCCCACCTCGCGGCGGATCGCGTCGATCTGGCGCACATCGTTGGACAGGGTGATGCCATCGACGGTGATGCTGCCCTTCTGGAAATCCTCCAGGGCATTGAAGGTGCGGATGAAGGTGCTCTTGCCCGAGCCCGAGGGCCCCATGATCACCACCACCTCACCGCGGCGCACCGTCAGGCTGGCGCCGCGCAGGGCATGAAAGCCGTTGGGGTACCACTTCTCGACGCCGGTGGCCTCGATCATCAGGGCGCTGCTGGCGGGGGGGGTCGGCGGGGTCATCGGTGCGGCCATGGCTGGGGGCGGAACGGAAACCGGGACGGGGCGCCGGGGTGAGCATGCTGTGGAATCAGGGGCAGCACAGCCCTGCTGAACGGCGGCAGCCAGGACTCAACCACGGGTGGGCTCGCTGCGGGGATCGAGACGCCGTTCAAGCGCTCGACTGCCCAGCCCGAGGGAGGCACAACACCCCCAGTAAAGAACGGCCAGCACCAGATACAGCTCACTGCTGTGACCCAGGAACTCCGGATTGGCCATGATTCCCCGCGCCGTGCCCAGCAGATCGAGCAGGCCGATCAGCGAGAGCAAGGTGGTGTCCTGCAGCAGGGCGATGAACTGGCCGACCATGGTGGGCAAGGCCACCCTGAGCGCCTGGGGAATCACCACCTGCACAAGGGCCTGGGCCTGGCTGAGACCCAGGGAGCGGGCCGCCTCCAGCTGCCCCCGCGGCACCGCCGCCAGCCCGGAGCGCACCGCCTCGGCCAGATAGGCGGCGGCAAAAAAGATCAGCACCCAAGCGGCCCGCCAGACCCGGTCGGGAGCCAGTCCCGAGGGCAACAGGAATCCCAGGATGTTCTGGCCGATGAACAGCAGGGTGATCAGCGGCGCTCCGCGAATGAACTCGATGTAAACGACCGAGCCCCAGCGCAGCAGTGGCAGGCTGCTGCGGCGCCCGAGGGCCAGCAGCACGCCCAGGGGAAAGCTCAGGGCCATGGCGAAGCTGGCCAGCAGCAGGGTCAGCAGCAGGCCGCCCCAGTCTCCGGAGGCCACCCGCGGCAGACCCAGGCCGCCGCCGATCAGCCAGAGCCCCGCCAGGTAGAGCACCGGCCAGAGCAGTCCCACCAGCCTGAGCTGATGACGATGAAGCCGGGTCCCCCAGCGCCCTGCGGCCCAGCGCAGGGCCAGCAACGCCGCGGCCAGCAGCCACCAGCGAGCCTGGAGCGGTAGCGCCAGTTGCAGGGCGGCGGGCAGCAGCAGGGCCAGCAGGCCGACACAGAGCGCCGCGATCCGGTCATGGCGTGGCCAGAGCCACCCCTGCAGGCTGCGATCGGCTCGGGGCCAGGCCCGCAGCAGCCCCCAGCTGAGGCCCGCCTGGACCGCCAGCAATCCCGCCAGCAGCCAGAGGCGCCACTGCTCGGCGAGCGGATAGCGCCCCACCAGCAGCAGCATGCTGTTGAGCTGCAGAACCGCCCAGTCGGCCCGGCCGATCGCCCAGGACGCCAGCTGCAGCCCCACCCAGAGCAGCAACGCGATCAGCCCCAGGCTGAGCAGGCCATCGGCGACGGTGGGAGCCAGCGAACGCTGCAGCCGGCGCAACGGCGAAGGCCTCAGCGAGGAAGGGGTGTCGGCAAGTCCGGGTTGGGGCATCTCAGCGCTCCCGCACCTGAACCAGCCGGTTCAGGCCATTCATCGTGGCGGAGATCAGCAGGTCGATGCTCAGGTAGGCCGCCAGCAGCACCAGCACCACCTCCACGGCCCGGCCCGTCTGGTTGAGGGTGGTCTCGGCCACGGAGTAGAGGTCGGTGAAGCCGCAGGCCAGGGCCAGCGAAGAGGCCTTGGCGAGGCTGATGTACTGGTTGGTGAGGCCGGGAATGATCACCCGCAGGGCCTGGGGCAGCACGATGTGGCGCAGGCTGGCGGCCCAGTGCAGCCCGAGCGCGCCGGCCGCCTCCCACTGACCGCGAGGGACAGAAGCGATGCCGCCGCGTACCACCTCGGCGATGAAGGCACCGATGTAGGTGATCAGGCCGGTGAGCAGGGCCGCGAACTCCACCGACAGATGCAGCGGCGCCTGCCAGCCGCTGTTCGCCAACTGGGGCAGCTGCCAACTGCCCTGGCTGAAGCCCGCCAGATAGAGCCCGGACTTGGCCAGCACCACGGCCGGCAGACGCAGGGCAGCGGTGCCATCCGGCAGGGCCAGAAACACCACGAAATACCAGAACAGCAGCTGCAGCAGCAGCGGCACGTTGCGCACGACTTCGACGTAGACCCTGGCCAGGCCGCGCAGCAGGCCGTTGCGGCTGAAGGCCGCCATGCCCACCAGCAGCCCGAGCAGGCTCGAACCCACCAGCGCGATCACGATCACCCGCAGGGTGTTGACCAGACCCACCAGCAGGGCCCGGCCATAGGACATCGAGGCGTTGAACGGCAACAGGGTTTCGGAGAGGTCGAAACCGGCCGGCTGACCCAGCCAGCGCCAACTGAGCAGCAACCCGGCGGCCGTGAGGTTGCGCACCAGGTTGGTCATCAGCAGGGCGATCACCAGCAGCACCACCAGCCCCACGGCCCCCTGCAGCAGCCAGGGCAGCAGCCGTCGGTTGCGCCACCAGGGGGTGGCCGTCATCGGAACGGCGGCGAAACCAGCAGCCCGCCGTCCTTCCAGAGGCGGTTGGGCCCAGGGGTGATCTTCAGGGGCGACCCGTCGCCGACATTGCGGCTGTAGATCTCGCCGTAGTTGCCCACCGCCGTGATCGCCTTGACGACGAAATCATCCGGCAGGCCCAGCTGACTGCCCAGGTTGCCCTCCACCCCCAGGAAACGGCGGCGATCGGCCAGTTTCGGGTTGGTACGGGCCTCCGCCAGTTTCGCCTTGACGTTGGCCTGGGTGATGCCCTGGTCCTCGGCTTCGATCAGGGCATAGACGATCCAGCGCACCGCATCGGCCCAGGCTGGATCGGCCTGGGCCGTGGCCGGCCCCAGAGGCTCCTTGCTCAGCACATCCGGCAGGATCCGGTGGGCGGCGGGATCGGCGAAGGTGGTGCGCTGGGCGGCCAGGGCGGAGCGATCGATGCTGGCGGCGGCGCAACGGCCCTGCTGGTAAGCCCCGAACATCTCGTCGATGGTGCTGAACTTGAGCGGCACATAGCTGTGGTTGTCGCGGCGCATGGCATCGGTGAGAGCCTGCTCGGAGGTGGCGCCGCTCAGCAGGCAGATCGGCCGGCCCTGCAGACCCGCCAGGTTCGTGATGCCGGAGGCCACCGGCACCATCACCCCCACGCCGTCATGGAAGAGGACCGGCGCAAAGCTCATGCCATTGCCGCCGGGGGCATCGCGGCCGAGGGTGACGGTGGTGTTGCGGGAGAGCAGATCGACCTCACCGCTGGCCACCGCCGGGAAACGCTGGGTGGCCGTGAGATTGCGGAACTCCACCTTCTCGCCCGAACCGAGCAGGGCGGCGGCCACGGCCCGGCAGACATCGACATCAAACCCCCGGTAGCGGCCATCGGCGCCGACGCTGCTGAAGCCGGCCACCTGGCCGTCCACACCGCAGCTGAGCTGGCCCCGGGAGCGGATGGCCTCCATGTGGGCGCTGCGGACACCACTTCCACCAGCAACCCCGCCACCAGCCCCGCCACCACTGTCATTGGCGCAGCCGCTGGCCGCGAGCAACAACGCCAACGGCACCAGAGCCTTCAGCCGGCGCAACACCGTTTCGAAACCCTTCATAAACGGCAGTTTGCCAGGAAACCGCCGCAGGCGGCTGCAGGGTCAGGGGATCGGCCTACAGCCGGCTCAGCGGAAAGGAGGCGAAAACATCAGACCGCCATCGCGGGCGAGGCGGTTGGCGCCACGGGACAGGCCCAGGGTTGAGCCTTCGCCCAGATGGCGGGCGTGGATCTCGCCGTAATGGCCCACCGCCGTGATCACCTTGACCACGAAATCATCCGGCAGGCCCAGCTGGCTGCCCAGGTTGCCCTCCACCCCCAGGAAACGGCGCCGGTCGGCCAGTTTCGGGTTAGCGCGGGCCTCCGCCAGTTTCGCTTTGACGTTGGCCTGGGTGATGCCCTGCTCC
This sequence comes from Cyanobacteriota bacterium, assembly GCA_026389285.1. Taxonomy (GTDB): domain Bacteria; phylum Cyanobacteriota; class Cyanobacteriia; order PCC-6307; family Cyanobiaceae; genus Cyanobium. The sequence goes on along the minus strand of JAPLID010000189.1, from coordinate 19,884 downwards.
TCCGCCTCGATCAGGGCATAGACGATCCAGCGCACCGCATGGGCCCAGGCTGGATCGGCCTGGGCGGTGGCCGGGGCCTGGGGCTCCTTGCTCAGGGCTTTGCCCAGCAGGCGGTGGGCGGCAGGATCGGCGAAACCACTGCGCTGGGCCGCCAGAATCGAGCTGTCGATGCTGATGGCACCGCAGCGCCCTGCCTGATAGGCCGCAAACGCCTCCTGAATCTGGGCGAAGCGCAGGGATTTGTAGGTGGCGCCCTGGCGGCGCAGGGCATCGCCGAGCACCTGTTCGGTGGTGGCGCCGCTGAGCAGGCAGATGGTGCTTCCGTTCAGGGCGTTCAGGGCCGTGATGCCACTGGCAACGGGCACCATCACATCGACGCCGTCGTGAAAATCGACCGGACCGAAGCTGAGGGCGTTGCCACCGGGGGCATCACGGGAGAGGGTGTTGGTGGTGGTGCGGGCCAGCAGATCGATCTCACCGCTGGCCACGGCGGCGAAGCGGGAATCGAGGGTGACGGTGTGCAGCGAGAGCTTGCCGGCATCACCGAGCACGGCGGCCGCCACGGCCTTGCAGAGGTCCACCTCAAAGCCGCGCTCCCGGCCCTGGTTGTCGGGGCTGCTGAACCCGGGCGTCTGGCCATCGATGCCGCAGATCAGCTGCTGGCGGCTCCGGATCGCCGCCAACTTGGCGCTGGAGATTTCGCCGACGGGGCCGGAAGTGGCAGCGCAGGCTGCAAGCAACAGCATCAGCACGGCCAGGCTGCCGGCACCGGCGCGGCGGAAAGGCACCGCCATCAGCGGAACGGGGGGGAGATCATCAGCCCACCGTCACGGGCGAGGCGGTTGGCGCCGCGGGGCAGGTCCAGGGGCGAGCCATCGCCGACATTGCGCTTATAGATCTCGCCGTAATTGCCCACCGCCGTGATCACCTTGACCACGAAATCGTCGGGCAGGCCCAGCTCGCTGCCCAGGTTGCCCTCCACCCCCAGGAAACGGCGGCGATCAGCCAGTTTCGGGTTGGAGCGGGCCTCCGCCAACTTCTCCTTGACGTTGGCCTGGGTGATGCCTTGGTCCTCGGCCTCGATCAGGGCGTAGACGATCCAGCGCACCGCGTCGGCCCAGGCCGGATCGGCCTGCACCGTGGCCGGCGCCAGGGGCTCCTTGCTCAGCACATCCGGCAGGATCCGGTTGGCGGCGGGATCGGGCAGCCGGGAGCGGCGCGCCGCCAACCCGGAGCGATCACTGGTGATCGCCTGGCAACGGCCGCTGCCATAGGCACTGAAGGCCTGGTCCGCGGTCTGAAAGCGCAGGGGGGTGTAGGGAATCTGCCGGGATCGCAGGCTGTCGGCCAATACGGATTCAGTGCTGGTGCCACTGAGCACGCAGATGGTCCGACCGGCGAGGTCCTTGAGATCGCCGATACCGGAAGCTGTAGGCACCATCACCCCACCGCCGTCGAAGTACACCACCGGGGCGAAGCTGAGGGCGTTGCCGCCAGGGGCATCCCGGCTGAGCGTGACGGTCGTGTTGCGCGAGAGCAGATCCACCTCACCACTGGCCAGGGCGGCAAAGCGGTCGGTGGTGAATAGCGGGCGTACCTCCAGCTTGGATGGATCGCCCAGCACGGCCGCCGCCACGGCCCGGCAGATGTCGATATCAAGGCCGCTGTAGGCCCCATCCGGGCGGATGACGCTGAAGCCGGGTAGCTGGCCATTGCTGCCGCAGATCAGGGTGCCGCGACTGCGAATCGTGGCCAGGTGAGGACTGGAGACGCCCGAGCCGGCTTCATTGGCGCAGCCCGTGAGCAGCAGGGCCAGAGCTGCCAGCCTCAGAGTTGCGAAACGGGAAGGACTTCTCCAGGGCCAGGGAAAGCGCACACCAGAGAAATCAAAAACGAATCTTGTCATGATCTGGCGCTGGCCTGGGCGCTCACGGCAACGCCACCAGCAGCGCGCCGGCCCCCATCAGCGCCACGCCGCACCACTGCAGCGGGCCGAGATGTTCGCCCAGCCAGAACACCCCGAGCAGGGCCACCAGTACCACGCTCATCTTGTCGATCGGCGCCACGGCGGACACCGGCCCGAGTTGCAGGGCCCGGAAGTAACAAAGCCAGGAGACGCCGGTGGCCAGATTGCTGGGGACGCCCTCCACCCCCACCTTGGCCAGCAGGGCGGTGACGGCGGCGAACAGGGCGGCCAGTCCCGCCCAGATCTGCCAGCCACTGAACATGGAAGGCATGGGGAGGCGAATCGGGCATGACCCCATGCGGCCGCCCCGACGCCTGCAGAGGCCTGGCACGCATGCAGACCATCCAGGTTGCGGATCGGTTTTTTTTGAATAGAGCTGATCTTTCATAGTGTCTTGCTGGTTCCAAGGCGTGGAGCATGCATGGCGGTTCATCCCGGGGGGCCAGCTGTGCTGAGGCACCGTTCCGTTCGAGGCTGGTTTGAGACGATCAACAAGCGGACCTGGGGTGAAGGATTACCCCCCGGCGAAACCTTGCTTTCCCTGCTGCGCCGTCAACGCGGCATGCTGGCCGCCCTGGTGCTGCTGCAGGTCGTTGCCTACGGCTACCTGTTCACGGTGCCGATCTTCAGCGATCACACCTTCCCCAATTCCTGGCTCTATCCCTATCCCAGCTTCAAGACCGATGGCGAGGGCCGTTGGCTAGCCGATCTGGTGATCATGCTCCAGGGCGGTAGCGGCGTGCCGTCGGTGCAGATGGCCGGGGCCGCCATGCTGCAGGCCTGCAACGCCATCCTGTTCAGCTCGCTGCTGGGCCTGCGGGGGGGGCCTGGTTCTGTTCCTAGTGGGCGGCCTGATCTGCCTGCATCCCGCCTTCCTCGATTACTACTCTTTCGCCGCTGATCACCTCTCCTTCGTGCTCGGCGACAGCTGCGCCCTGCTGGCGGCTTGGGTGCTATTGAGCCGGCGCAGCGCGGTGTTCTGCCTGGGCTTCGCATCCCTGTTCAACCTGCTGGCCCTGGCGCTGTACGGCCCCAAGATCGCCCTGACGCTGCTGATGGCCCTGCTGGTGGTCATCCTGCACCTCGTCGATGGCGAGCCGGCGGCCCAGTCCCGTCGGGCACGCCTGACGCAACTGGCCGTGGTGGGCGGCTCGGTGCTGCTGGCCGCGCTGGCGTTCGCCATCAGCGCCCGCCTGGTTATCCACCACCCGATTCTGCCGGGCGCCCATGTCAACTCCCTGGCGGAGATGACCGCGGCCGTGGTCGAGTCCTACGGCAAGGGGCTTCGCTATCTGAACGGGATGGCGGGACTACCCAGCGGTGCCCTGCGCCTGCTGCCGCTATTGATCGTGGCTGCAGGCCTGCTGTCCCTGGCGGGGCGGATGGGGCGACTGGGCTGGCTGGAGCGGGCCTGGGTGCTGGTGGCGCTGGCGCTTCTGCCCGTTGCCCTCAACGGAGCCGCGATCATCAACAACTCCTCCCCTAGCGACCGGGGCCGGTTCGTGGCCGCCTACGCCTATGGGCTGGTGTTCTTTCTGGCCCAGGCCCTGCGGCTGCCCAGGCTGCGGCGCCCTGTCCTGGCCGGGGCGGGCTTGCTGCTCTGGCTCTTCCTGTGTCTGGCGATGCAGCAAGCCAATGCCGCCCACTTCAAGAGCACCTATGAGCTGTCGATGATCAGTCGGATCCTGACCCGGCTCGAGCCCCTGATCAAAACGACCTCCGGCCAGCCCCAGCAGCCGGTCCTGATCGTGGGGCGCTACCCGTCCTTTGCCCTTGATCCCTATGTGCGCTGGCCGGGCAGCATCGACGCCCCTCACCTGCTCACCTGTGACATCTTCGCTCCCTACCGGCAGACGGAGATGCTCAACTTCCTGCTGGGTCGGGCGCTGCTGCGACGACCCGCTGCCGCCGAGATCGACCACGCCCTGCCCCGGATCCAAGCCACGGCCGCCTGGCCGGCGCCGGAATCGGTGTTCCTCGACGGAGACACCATCGTCGTGACCCTCGAGCCCTGGCGAGCCGATGTGGCGATGACCTGGGCTGACAATCCCTGAGCGGGCACCGGCTTGCGCAACGGAAGCAGGGAGACGTTGCCTCGCTACCGCTACAGCCAGCTGCTGCTATGGCCTAGCGGACAGGAAACAGCAGCGCCAGGCGAGGGCAGCTGAGCCTCGGCCCGGCATGACGAGATTCGATCGCTGCAAGCGGTTGCCCGATGGCCCACGCCCCTCACGGCAACGCCACCAGCAGCGCGCCGCCCCCCATCAGCGCCACGCCGCACCACTGCAGCGGGCCTAGATGTTCGCCCAGCCAGAACACCCCCAGCAGGGCTACCAGTACCACGCTCATCTTGTCGATCGGCGCCACACCCGACACCGGCCCCAGTTGCAGGGCCCGGAAGTAACAAAGCCAGGAGACGCCGGTGGCCAGGCCGGAGAGCACCAGGAAGTTGAAGCTGCGGCGCGAGATATCGGGCAGAGAACGCCATTCGCCGCTGACACTCACCACCGCCGCCAGCAACCCAAGCACCACCACCGTGCGCACAAAGGTGGCCAGATTGCTGGGGACGCCCTCCACCCCCACCTTGGCCAGCAGGGCGGTGACGGCGGCGAACAGGGCGGCCAGTCCCGCCCAGATCTGCCAGCCACTGAACAGTTGAGGCATGGGGTCAAGGAGCCGGCTGCCCCCATGCTGACGCCCGCCAGCTCAGGCCGCCTCGTCTTCGTCGTGGGCGAAGCGGTTGTAGAGGAAATCCAGGGCCCGGTTGCGCAGTTCGTAGTAGCGCGGATCTTCCATGATCTCCTCGCGGCTGCGGGGCCGCGGGAAGGGAATCTCACCCCAGCGGGCCAGCTGGGTGAGGATCCAGAGATGCTCACTGCGGCTGGGCCGGTTCACGCCCTGGCCGAAGAACAGATGGTGGGGAACGGTGGAGCTGCCATCAGCGGAGGCCTCGCTGAACCAGATCACCTCCTTCTTCGTGCCCAGATAGCGGCGATCGCTGAGCAGTTTGCTCATCTCGCCCCAATGGCCCGGTTTGGCGCCGTAACGGCAGGCCTCCAGCAGGGCCTTGGTCAGGGCGATATGGGTGTTGGGATAGGCCAGAGCCCAGTCCTCGCGCACCCCCGGCACCTTGCCGGGATGGCCGGGCCAGATCGCCAGATCACCCGCCACCGTGAAGCCATGGCCGTCGGCCAGGGCCCGGTCGAGCCAGGGGGCGCCGATGCAGAAGCCGTCGATGCTGCCGTCCTTGAGATCGGCCAGCATCTGGGCCGGCGGAATCGTCTGCAGATGCACGTCGTGATCGGGATCGATCGCGTGGGACGCGAGCCAGTAGCGCAGCAGCAGGTTGTGCATCGAGGCCGGATGGACGATGCCGAGCCGGTGGGGCTCGCTTCTTGCCATTGGTGATGGCGCCTTCACTGATCATCTGCGGCATCGGCAGCTGCCACTGGCCGCCGTCAATGCCGCCGCTAGCCGCGCCCAGAACCAGGTTGTCGCGGGCGGCTCCCCAGCTCGCCTGCTTGGAGAGCTGTGGCTGTGATGGCCTGACGGGGCGGAACGCTCAGAACAGAACCGACGAGCCGCGGCAACAGCACGTCTCTCGATCAGGCCGAACCGGCGTCTGACGATCGATCCCTGCCCAGCCGCCCGATCACGAGGCTGGGGCGCGGCGCAGGCAACCGCTTTACGTTTCAGTTTGGCGTTTCAGTCCGGCCTGGCCTGCCTGAGGCCACCTCAGCAACCAAAACCGCCGCTAGCCATCTTTAATACCGTTTGCCTGTCACCGCGCCGAACCATGCCCCAGCCGGGCTCCGCAGCCCCCCGACCCCAGGAAAGCCCAGGGCAACGCCAGGGCGGATGGCTGGAGCTGTTGAGACGGCCCGAGGGCCCGGCTTGGCCCGGAGCGATGCGGTTCCGACTCGTGGCCGGTGAACGGCAGCTGCCGCTGATCGTGCTGCTGATCGGTCTGTCGATCACCGCGGTGGTGACCGAGCAGAACCGCAGCCTCAACCAGCAGGCCCATGAACGGATCGAAGCGGCCCTGATGGGGGACGTCTCCGACGCGATTGCGATGAAGCTGCGCAAGGCCGTCGATACCATCAGCGGCGTCGCGGGCCTGTTCAACGCATCCAGACAGGTCAACCGGCAGGAATTTCGCAAGTACTACGACACCCTCAACCACGAGGAGAGTGGCCTCGAAGGCATCCAGGGCATCGGCTTCACCGCCTTTGTACCGACCAGCGAACGCCAGGCGCTCACCAGCCGGATTCGCGCCGAAGGCTACCCGGACTTCACGATTCGTCCGGCCGGCAACCGGCCCTACACCAGCGCCATCGTCTACCTGGAGCCCTTCAATCTCCGCAATCAGCGGGCCTTCGGCTTCGACATGTACAGCGAAGCCACCCGGCGCGCCGCCATGGACCTGGCCGCCACCAGCGGTGTGCCAGCGATGTCGGGCAAGGTGCGGTTGGTGCAGGAGCGCAACATCGGCGTTCAGGCCGGCGTGCTGATCTACGACCCCATCTACCGCAACGACCCGATCGGCCTGCCCCAGGGGCCCGGGCAGTTTGCCAGCGCACTCCTGGGCTGGGCCTATGCACCGATCCGCGTGGGGGATCTGGTCGAAGCCTCGCTGCAAAGTGTCAACAACCCCGACCTCAAAGGCTCAGCGGTTCTCGTCTACGACGGCACCAGGGCCGGCAAAGGCCCCTTGCTGTTCGACAACCAAAAGCTGCACGGCACGGATCAGCTGAGAGATCCGCAGTACAAAACGATCGAGGTGGCTGGCCGCAGCTGGTTGATCGGCATCCAGCTGAGCCGCCAGCTGATGGCACCGACAGGCCTGACCACAAATCTGATCCTGATGGCCGTGGCGGGCTGCCTGGCCTCATCGGTGGCCGCGATGAGCACCCGCATGCTGGTGGACAACCACCTGGCCACCCAGGACGCCCTGAAACTGGCGGAACAGGCCAACAACGAACGGGCTCTGGCCGCGGTTGTGTTCGAATCGTCGCCCCAGGGGATCGTCGTGACCAACGACAGGGGCGAGGTGCTCTCGGCCAACCAGAGCTTTGCCCGGATCACCGGCTATTCAGCGGCCGAAGTGCTGGGCCGCACCCTCAGCCTGCTCAAGTCAGGCCGCCACGAACCGAATTTCTACAACCACATGTGGCAAGAGGTGAAAGACCGGGGCTCCTGGCAGGGTGAGATCTGGAACCGCCTGCGCAATGGCGAGGTCCGCCGCCACGAACTCAGCATCACCACGGTCAACAATCAGAACCTGCAGACCACCAACTACGTGGGCATGCTGCAGGACGTCAGCGAGCGCCATCACACCCAGGAGAAAATCCGCCACAAGGCCCTGCATGATCAGCTGACGGGTCTGCCGAACCGGGGACTGCTGATGGAGATGGCCGACCAGGCTCTGGCCAGGGCGGAACAGGATCCCGACCGCCATGTGGCCATCCTGTTCCTCGATCTCAACGGCTTCAAGCCGGTCAATGACCTCTACGGCCATGCCGTCGGTGACGAGGTGCTCAAGCTGGTGGGCCGGCGGCTGCGGGGCGCCATCCGGACCGATGAACTGCTCTGCCGGCTGGGGGGCGATGAGTTTGTGGTGCTGGTGCCCAATGCCTCCACCCTGGAGGACCTGCAGAGCTTCGCCGGCAAATTGCAACAGGTGGTGGCGCTCAGCAGCCAGGAGTCCGAGCAGCCGATCGATCTGAGCGTCAGCATCGGCATCGCCCGCTCCCCCGACCATGGCGTCACCGCCGGCCAGCTGCTCACCGCCGCGGACTACGCCATGTACCGGGCCAAGCAGTCACCCCTGACCCCGATCCGGATCGCCAGCGAAGAGGATTCCCGTGGCGATGGTTTCAGCCCCCAGGATCTGGCTACCGCGAGCCAGGGCAGCAAAGACCAAGACGCCGCCTGAATCAGCCCCCGGCAACAGCAAGCCGTTATCGATCAGCCGGGCAGAATCACCCGATTGATCACATGCACCACGCCGTTGTCACAGACGACATCGGCGCTCACCACGGTGGCGTTCTTGACCTCAAAGGGTTCACTGCGCCGGATCGGAAGCGGAGCCCCCTCCAGCGACGGCCATTCCGCCCTGGCGATCAGATCGGCGCGGCTGTGGGCGCCGGCGAGCACATGGAACTTGAGAATGCGCGCCAATTGCGGCGGGTTATCGACCAGGGTCTGCACCGTGCCGGGGGGCAGGGCGGCGAAGGCGTCATCCACCGGCGCGAACACGGTGAAAGGACCGGGGCTTTCGAGGGCGGCCGTCAGTCCGGCCACCTCCACGGCGGTGAGCAAGGTGGCGAAGCAACCGGCGGCCTTGGCGGTTTCAACGATGGTGGCCATGGCGGGATCAGCGGAAGGGCGACAAGGGGGACAGAACAGATCGAAGCGGCACGCGGCAGCCGCCGCAGGATCGGGGCGCCTTGGTTCAGGCCATGGCGCCCCGCTCAGCGGTAGTCCTGGGTCTGGATCGCGCCGAGCCGGGCCTCGGGCCGCAGGAAACGGTCCATCTGGGCCTCGAAGAAGCGGCGATTGGCCAGCAGATGGTCGGGATCGGTGTCGTCGAGGGGATAGAGCAGGGCACAGCGCAAGGCCTGGATCACCGCCGAGGTGACGTTGTACATCGAGCGCTGGAAGGTGATGCCGAGCTGAATCAGCTGGTCTTCCTCACCGCGGCGATGCTTTGTATAGAGCTCCTCCAGATAGGGGGGCAGGAAATGCAGCATGTCCTGCATCAGCAGGGTGGGCGGGATACCGGCCGATCCCACCGGGAAGACATCGGCATAGAGGATGCCGTAGTGGAAATCCGCCTGATTGCGGGGAACCTGACCCGCCTGAGCGTTGTAACTCTTGGTACCACGGAAGGGTGAGGTGCGATAGAACACGGCCTCCACATAGGGCAGGGCCGCCTCATGGAGCCAGGTGAAGCCCTCAGATTTCGGAATCACCTCAATGCACTCATCACCCACATAGACGTGGTGATAGATCGGCCGGCCGGCGACAGCGAAGATGCCATTGACCAGGAAGTTCATGGCATCGGGAACCCCCTGGAAGCCGCCTTCGTCGTAGAGGTCGCTCATCTCGAAGAACACCGGCGCCATCACCTCCCAGAACAGGCCGAGGTTGGCGTAGTAGCTCATCTGCTTCACCTGCTCCATGAACATCTCAGGGAACAGCTTGTACAGACCGAGCATCAGGGGATTGCCCTTGAAATAGGCGCGGATCGCCCGGTCGGCATTAGCGCGGTAGCCCTCACTGGCCAGATAGTCGTTGAAGCGTCCGCCCATGCCCTGGTGCCAGAGCATCGCCTGCATGCAGGCTTCGGCGAACTCCATGTTGATGCGGTCATGCCAGAGGTGATGCAGCAGCTTCGGCATCGCCACCGTTTCGCCTTTGGCCATAAACTCCAGCAGCTCCGGATGGGCCTTCTCACCCCCGCGCCAGATGCGCAGCCCGGAGCCGTCACCGGCATAGGCATTGGGCCGATCGAGATACTCCTGGCTGGGGAAATACTTGAACGCCGGCAACGGATTGAGAAACACCCGTTCAGCGATGTACAGCAGATCGCGCCAATAAAAATCCATCGGCACGGCATAGGCCTTGTAGATGCCGATGATCTGCATCAGGTTCTCGGGCGTATCCGGCAGCATCGAGCCGCCGGCCTCCAGCCGGTGGATCACCTCCGCCCAGGGATGCTCCGAGGGGGGAATCAGGGGCGCCTGGACGGCAGCTGCGGGGGGGGCGATGGCAGGGCTCATGGGGGCGAAAGCAGCGGTGGAAAGGGAGCGGCGATCGGGCGGCAAGGTCGCAGCCTGGGGCGATGGCTCAGAGGGAAGGGGCGGCCGGGATCAGGGCGACCGTTCTGGACAGCCCCTGAACCGTGCGAGGGGCGGCGGTTGCCACGCTGATCGGTGTGGCGGCCACCAGAAATGGCTGGGCCCGCAGGGCCAGGGCTGCGGTGTCGGGCTCGCTCCAGCCCACCAGCGCATTGGGCCAGAGGCCGAAACCGATCACGAGCACGGTCAGCGCCAGGGCCGGCAGCCGTTCAGCCCAGCGGGTCGGCTGCCAGTCGGCCCGGGCGTTGTCGAGCCGGCCGAAGCCCACCCGGTTGAACAGACGCACCGCATAGACGGCCGTCAGGCCGGAGGCGATCAGGCACACCAAGGTGGCGCGCGGGAAGACGGTCCAGCTGCCTTCAAACACCAGCAGCTCGGCCGGGAAGCCCGCCAGCCCCGGGATACCGGCGGCGGCCATCAGGGCCAGCAGCAGCATCGCCGCCGTCACCGGCAGGCCCCGCAGCGGATTGAGCAGGCCGGAGAGTTCGGCGATCGCCGTGGTGCCGGTGCGGCGCTCGATCAAGCCCACACAGGCGAACAGAAGGGCCACGATCAAGCCATGGGCCCGGATCTGGGCGATGGCCCCCTGCAGGGCCAACGGCGTGGCGGCGGCCAGGGCCAGCACCAGCAGACCCATGTGCCCCAGGGAGCTGTAGGCCATCAGGCGGCGCATGTCGCTCTGGGCGATGGCGTTGAGGGCTCCGTAGACAGCACTGACAGCACCAGCGGCGGCGATCCACGGGGACCAGGCCGCCCAGGTGTCAGGCAGGAAGCCGACGCCAAAGCGCAGCAGGCCATAGGCCCCCAGCTTGGAGACCGCCCCACCCAGCAGCATCACCACCGGCGTGGGCGCCTGGCTGTAGGTGAAAGGCTGCCAGCCATGCAGCGGCACGATCGGCAGCTTCAGGCCGAAGGCCAGCAGCAGCAGGGCCAGGATCCAGGCCTGGGCCAGGCGGTCGAGATCGGCCTGGGCCAGTGCGGAGTAGCTGAAGTCGAGGCCGTTGGCGTTGAACCAACCGAAGGCGAGCACGGCGGCCAGCAGGCTCAGACCCGACACCGCGCCATAGAGCAGAAAACGGATCGCCGCCCCGGCCCGGCGCTCCCGGCCCCAGATCGCCACCAGCAGCGTCGTCGGGATCAGCACCAGCTCAAAGGCGAGCACGAACAGCAGAGCGTTGCGGGCCAGGAAGGCCCCCACCACGCCGACATTGGTGGCCAGCAGCAGCGCATAGAACAGGCGCGGGCGGCTCTGATCAGCAGGGGCCGACAGGATCGCCATGGTGCTCAGCAGCGCCGTCAGCAGCACCAGCGGCAGGGACAGACCATCCAGACCGAGCTCCAGCTCGAGGCCGAGCTTGGGCAACCAGGCCAGCTGCAGATCCGCCGGCGGCAGGCGCCAGCAGAGCAGGGCGACAACCAGCTGGCTGGCGGTGGCCAGGGCCGCCAGGCTGCGCACCCGCAGCGAGGAGCCTTCGGGCAGAAGCGGCAGGGCCAGCGCCACCACCAGGGGCAGGGCCAGCAGCATCAACAGGGAATAAGGGGCCATCAGCGCAGGGGGCGAAGGAGCTCGGTGGGCAGAGGCGAGGGTCCGGCCAGCAGCCAGGCCGCCATCAACAGCACCCCCAGCACGAGGGTGAGGGCATAGGCCTGGGTGCGGCCGGACGTGGTGAAGCTCAGCCGCCGGGCCCCGGCCAAGGCGGCGCCGCCGGCGGCACCGCTGAAGCCATCGACCAGGCGCTGGTCCGACCAGGCGCTGATCTGGGCCAGAGCCACCACCAGGGCCACCACCGTGCGGTGGTAAAAGCGCTCGGTCTGCATGTCATGGGCCAGCCAGTCCTGCAGGCCGCCCAGGGCCGAAGGAAGATGGGCCAGGGGATGGGGCCGCAGATAGAACAGCCCCGAGAGGCCGACACCCACCAGGGTGGAGAGCAGCAGCGGCAGGGCCTGGGGGCCCCAGCCCGGCAGGGGCAGCCCGGGCAGCACGGCGGCAAAAACGCCATTGGTGACCAGCAGCTGGGGCAGGTGCAGCACCAGGCCGGCGAGCAGCAGGGTGGGCAGCACCATCAGCCACAGCACCTCCGGCGAACGCACGGTGAAGGGGGTGGGCCGGCCGGCCCAGATCTGGCCGAAGATGCGAATCAGGCCGGCGCTGATCAGGGCATTGGTGAGCAGCACCACGCCACCGAGCAGCCAGGGATGGCTGCTGGCAGCGGTGAGCAGCAGCAGCTCCCGCAGGGCGGCGAAGCCCCCAAAGGGGGGCAGACCGATCAGGCCGGCGGCACCGGCCAGAAAGGCCAGCCCCATCAGCGGCCGCTTGCCCCAGAGCCCGCCGAGCTGGGTCAGATCCTGGGTGACGTTGGTGATGACGATGGCACCGATCGCCAGCAGCATCAGGGCCATCGGCAGCGGGTAGACCAGCATCAGGTGATCGGCAACGGCGGTGCCGCCCAGGCCCACCGCCACAAACAACAGACCCAGCCAGCTGCTGACCAGAAACGACAGGGCCCGCTTGACATCGATCTGGGCCAGGGCGATCAGGGCGCCCACCAGGGCGCTGGTACCTCCCACCACCACCAGCACGCTGCCCACCAGGGGGCTCAGCTCGATCAGGGGCTGCAGGCGCAGCAGCACCCAGGCGCCGCCGACCACCACCACCGAGTTGCGCAGCACGGTGGAGGGCAGGGGGCTCTCCATCGCCTCATCCAGCCAGAGGTGCAGCGGGATCTGGGCGCACTTGCCCATCGGGCCGGCGATCAGGGCCAACAGGATCAGGGTGAAGCCCGCCGGCAGAGCCATCTGGTTGTTGGTCTGGTCAGCGGCCCAGGCCTGCAGGCCGTGGAAGTTCCAGGTGCCGGTGATCGGCAGCAGGGCGATCACCCCGACCAGCAGGATCAGGTCGCCGATGCGCTTGGTCAGGAAGGCGTCGCGGGCTCCCTTGACCACCAGGGGCTGGTTGTACCAGGTGCCGACGATCAGATAAGTGCCGAAGGTGAGCAGCTCCAGAATCACGTAGCTGAAGAAGATCGAATCGCTCAGCACCAGGGCGCACAGGCCCGCCTCGAAAAAGCTGAGCGAGCCGAAGAAACGCGGCCAGCCCCAGTCCATCTCCAGGTAGGCGATCGAATAGAGCTGCACCAGCACATGCAGGCCGGTGATCACGGTCATCGCGATCAGGGCCGGCTCGGTGATCAGGCCGTCGAAACCGATGCGCAGCCCGGCGGTCTGCAGCCAGGTCCAGCCGAAGGTAAGCGGCCTGTAGAGGGCGGCGGAACCGGCCTGGGAGTTGGAGTGGAGCGCCACCAGGGCGAGGGTGCTGTGCAGGAAGGCCAGGGTCACCATCAACAGGTTGAGGTAGCCGCAGGGGCGTGGCCCCGTGCGGCTGACCAAGCCAGGCGACCACAGAAACGACAGCAAGGACGCCAGCAGTGGATAGAGGGGGACCAGCCAGGCCGACTGGGCAAAGAGCAGGGTCATGGCGGCAGGGATGGCGCGGAGAAGCGCCTTGGCCGGGCAAACTAAGGAATCAATCGCCCGATTGGGTGTTGCGAAGGGCTGGAAACGCCTATGGAACCGCCAAGTTCCGCTGATGGGTCCGGTCTGGGAGCGTTCAGAGCCGCTTTGGTAGGCATCGCTGCCGCAACCGGACCACCGGCGGCTGCGAAAGTGGAAAGAGCTGTCGGATCCCGATGGGTTGTGTGAACTGCGGCGGCCGGATGCTCACCAAGGTGGGGCGCAAAAAGCCGATGCTGATCTGCAGCGATTGCGGCCATCCGCTCAGCGACACGATCGACCCTCAGAAGCAGCTGACCAGGGTCTGGGGATCGCTGTTCATGGTCTCCCTGAGCGCGATTGCGATCATGACCTTCTTCCTGGCCCAGGTCAGAGAAACTCGCACCAATGAAAGGACCCCGGTCGAACGCATGCACCGGGAGAAGGAAATCTTCGCCCGGTGATCCGGCGTTGTTCAGGCGTCGGCGTGACGACGGCGGCTCCAGAGCCGCACCATTTTCTCCAGCTCCAAGTAGAGGAAGAACAGCATGCTCACACCCACGCAGATCAGCAGGTCCTGGCCGGGCAGGGGCTCGGTGCCGAAGAACCGGGCCAGGAAGGGCACATAGAGCAGGAGCAGCTGCAGGCCGGTGGTCACGACGACCGCCCCCAGCAGCCAGGGATTGGAGAAGGGCTTCACCTGCAGCAGCGGCATGTCGCTGCGGGCCGAGACGGCGTGGCCCATCTGGGCCAGGCAGAGGGTGGTGAACACCATTGTTTTCCAGGGGCCCTCATCGCCGTAGGTGCGGTAAGACCAGACCATCAGCGCGATCGTGAACAGGCCGAAGACAATCCCGACCCGCAGGATGTAACTGCCGATGCCCCGGGCGAAGATCGACTCCCCAGGCGCCGCCGGCGGCCGGTCCATCAGGCCCGCCTCGCCCGGTTCCAGGGCCAGGGCCAAAGCCGGCACGCCATCGGTGACCAGGTTCATCCACAGGATCTGCAGCGGCGACATCGGCACCCCCACCAGGCCCACGAGCGGCGCGGCGGCGATCGTGACCAGTTCGCCGACATTGCTGCCGAGGATGTATTTGACGAAGCGGCGGATGTTGGCGTACACCAGCCGCCCCTCCTCGACCGCGTTGACGATCGTGGCGAAGTTGTCATCGAGCAGCACCATCTCCGAGGCCTCCTTGGTGACCTCCGTGCCGGTGATGCCCATGGCCACACCGATGTGAGCCTGCTTGAGGGCCGGGGCGTCGTTGACGCCATCGCCGGTCATCGCCACGATCTCGTTGCGGGCCTGCAGGGCCTTGACGATGCGCAGTTTCTGATCGGGTGCCACCCGGGCATAGACGCTGCAATGGCCCACCAGCTCCTGCAGGGCCGCATCGTCGAGCTGCGCGAGCTCGCGCCCCAGCACCACTTCAGCGCCCGGATCCACCAGGCCGATGCCGGTGCCGATGGCCCGGGCCGTCAGCGGATGGTCGCCGGTGATCATCACCGGTCGGATGCCGGCACGGCGGCAGCGGGCCACGGCCTCGGGCACCTCGGGCCGGGCCGGATCGAGCTGGGCCATCAGGCCGAGCAGCACCAGGCCCTCGAGGCCATGGTCGGGACTGAGATGGTGGGGGGCACAGGCGAAGGCCAGCACCCGCAGCCCTGAGGCCGCCAGCTCCCGGGCCTGCTCCAGCCACCAGGAGCGACTGCCCTCCTCCAGGGGGGCCATACCGCCCCCATCCAGCCAGCGAGTGCACAGGCCCAGGATCACCTCCGGGGCCCCCTTGCTGATCATCAGGGTGTGGGACCCTTCGGCGGCAGCACCGAGCGGCGCCTGCAGGGTGCCGGTGGGGTCGCCCACCCAGACCGCCATCAGCTGGCGCTCGGAGCTGAACGGAATCTCCGCCAGACGATCGTTGTGGCTGCGCAGGGCAAAGGCATCGATCTGGGCCTTGGCGGCGGCCACCACCAGGGCCCCCTCCGTCGGATCCCCCAGCACATCCCAGCGGCCATCGTCGAGGCGCTTGAGTTCGGCGTCACTGCAGAGCACACCGGCCTGAAGCAGCAGCTGCTGGGCCCCGGGCGCCACCCCGGGCCGGGCTCCGTCCGGAACCGGCAGCTCCCTCTGACTGAACTGGCCCCGGGGGTCGTAGCCATGGCCGCTGATGGCGATGGCGCCGGTGCCGCTGCGCAGCTCCTGCACCACCTGGCGGTTCTGGGTGAGGGTGCCGGTCTTGTCGGAGCAGATCACAGTGACCGAGCCCAGGGCTTCAACCGCCGGCAAGCGGCGGATCAGGGCGGCCCGTTGCACCATGCGCTGGGTGCCGATCGCCAGGGTCACGGTGATCACGGCCGGCAGGCCCTCGGGCACGATCGCCACGGCCATCGACAGGGCCACTTCCAGCAGATTGAGCAGCTCCTGACCCATCAGGACGCCGATCACCACAACCACAGCCACCAGGGCCAGGGACGAGAAGACCAGCACGTTGGCCAGGCCATCGAGGCGCTTCTGCAGAGGGGTGTCCTCGCCGCCGGCCGTGTTGATCAGTTCGGCGATCTGGCCCAGTTCGGTGGCCATGCCGGTGGCGGTGACCACGGCCGTGCCGCGCCCCCGCACCACTTCGGTGCCCTGGAAGACACTGTTCTGGCGCTCCAGCACCGGAGTGCCGGCATCCAACACCAAATTGGCCTGCTTGAACACGGCCTCGGCCTCGCCAGTGAGGGCCGCTTCGCGCAGGCCCAGCTCCGCCACCTCGAGCAGGCGCGCATCGGCCGGCACCCGATCGCCCGCCTCCAGGCGGATCAGATCACCGGGCACCAGATGCTCGCTGGAGAGGCGCTGCCAATCGTCATCGCGGCGCACCAACACAATCGGCTGCGACATCTGGCGCAGGGCCAGCAGGGCATCCTGCGCCCGGGTTTCCTGCAGGTAGCCCAGCAGGGCATTGAGCCCGACGATCACCACAATGGCGATCGCGTCCTTGGGGAACTTCTGCTCGAACCACGCCACCCCGGCCGAGACCGCGGCCACGGTCAGCAGCATGATCAGCATCACGTTGCTGAACTGATCCCAGAGGATCTGCAGCTTGCTGCGCCCCGCCTTGAGCTCGATGCGGTTGAGCCCCACCCGTTCCAGCCTTTCGGCCGCCAGGGCGGTGCTCAGACCGGAAGCGCTGGTGTCAAGGCGATGGAGGCACTCCTCCGGCGGCAAGGCGTGCCAGGCGGAGGGGGGTTGGGAGGAGCTCAACAGCGTCCACATCGGATTGGGCGCAACCCTATGGTCTGTACGCGAAAAGTGGGTTATCGATGGCCACCCACCGGACAGCGGCACCTGCGACCAGCCGAGTCCCGGGCCGCCTGGGAGCCTGGGATGGACTGCGGAAATGGCGCAAGCAGCTCACGGTGCCCCAGTTCACAGTGGTGACGGGCCTGCTGGTGATCGCTTGCGGCACGCTGCTGCTGGCCAGTCCGCTCTGCTCGCTGGAATCGGTGGGGCTCTGGGAAGCGCTGTTCACCGTCACCTCGGCGATCACGGTGACAGGCCTGTCGATCATCGATGTGGGCGCCGAACTGACCCCCCTGGGCCAGGGGGTGCTGGCGGGGCTGATCCTCACCGGCGGCCTCGGCCTGATGGCGATCACCCCCTTCCTGCAGGGCTTCGTGCAGGGCCGCTCCGGCCTGCGCCAACGCCTGGACAGGGGGCGCTCCCTCGATGAGTTCGGCGTCGGGGGCATCGGCCCCACCTTTCACTCGATCCTGCGCACGGCCAGCTGGGTGATGGCCACGGGCACCGTGATCCTGTTCTGCTTTGGCTTCAGCGACATCCGGGATCCGGGCCAGCGGCTGTGGGCCTCGCTGTTCCACTGCATCAGCGCCTACAACAACGCCGGTTTCGGCCTCTGGAGCGACAATCTCGTCCACTACAAGGGCAATGCTGTCGTCAACGGGGTGATCGGCAGCCTGATCGTGATCGGCGGCATCGGCTGGCGGGTCACCAACGAGCTCTGGAGCCGCCGGGGCCAGCTGGGAGGGCTGCGCCAGCTGGGCGGGTTGCGGCAGCCAGGGAAGCTGCGCCATCTCAGCCTGCACACGCGCCTGGTGCTGCGCAGCACAGCAATTCTGATCGCCCTCGGCGCCCTGGGCCTGCTGATCACCGAACAATTCGCCCCCGATGGCGTGGTGGCCTCCTTGAACATCTGGGAGAAGCTGCAGGTAACCCTGTTTCAGTCGATCACGACCCGCACCGCCGGCTTCAACACCGTGCCGCTCTCGATCAGCACCCTCTCGGATGCGGGGCTGCTGCTGATGATCGCCCTGATGTTCATCGGCGCCAGCCCCGGCGGCACCGGCGGCGGCATCAAAACCACCACTTTCGCGATCCTGATGGGCGCCACCCGCTCCACATTGGAGGGCCGCTCCGATGTGGTGATCCGCAGGCGGCAGATCCCCGGCGAGCTGGTGCTCAAGGCGGTGGGGGTGACCCTGGCCTCGGGCCTGTTCGTGCTGCTGATGACCCTGCTGCTCGGGCTGGGGCCTACCACCGGCGGCGTCGCCACGGCCCAGGCCTTCACCTTCGTCGAGAAGCTGTTCACCTGCATGTCGGCCTTCGCCACCGTGGGCCTGGATGTGGGCGTGACCGCCAACCTCAACCGCTGGGGACAGCTGGTGCTGATCGTGGGGATGTTCGCGGGCAGGCTCGGCGTGATCCTGCTGCTCTCGGCCCTCTACGGGCGGCGCCCACCGTCGCGGGTCGGCTACCCGCGCGAGGACGTGTTGATCTGAGCTGGAATGATCTGAGACGAAGCCGTCCGGCCCAGCCGCTTTTCCAGCAGCAGTAGACCCAGCACGGTCGTGACCGTCACCATCAGCACCAGGGACGAGAACTGCAGCGAATCGATCAGGCCCGCCGACAGGGCGGTGGTGGCAAAGACCAGCCCCGGCAGGCCGCGGGGCAGCAGGCCAAACACCACCAGCCAGCGATCGACGCCGCCAAGGCGCTCCCGGGCCGTGATTCCGAAGGCGCAGACCAACTTGCTGAGCAGGGCCAGCACAATCAGCACCAGGGCAAACCACCAGGAGGCGGGCTGCAGCAGCGTGCCGGCATCAATGCGCATGCCGACACTGATGAAATAAAGCGGTAGAAACACATCGGCCAGCAGGGTCAGCACCGGCCGGGCCTGCTGGGGATGGGGTGTGAGGCGAGTCAGCAGCACCCCGCCCCAGAGGGCTCCCAGCAGGCTGGTCAGCCCCACCGCCTCCCCCAGCCAGGCCGAAGCGATCAGCAGGATCAGAATCCCCAGCGGCCCCCGGGGCGACGGCCGCCCGCGGCGCCCCCAGCGATCCACCAGGGGCAGGCTCAGGGCGGCCAGCGCAACCCCCAGGAGCGGCCCGAACAAACCCAGTCCGGAGCCCCCCATGGAGCGGCCGGCCATGGCGGTGGCGATTGCCAGCAGGGCGATGGCGGGCAGATCATCCAGCACCGACACCCCCACCAGCAGCCGTCCCGAGGGGGTCTGCAGGGCCTGCCGCTGGGACAAAACCCGCAGGGTGACGCCGGTGCCGGTGGCGCAGAGCACCGCCAGGCACAGCAGGGTCGTCGGCGTCGAGAGGGCGAACCAGGCTTGCAGCGGCCAGAAGGCCAGCAGCGGCGCCAGAAAACTGATCGCCACCAGGCGCAGCAGCGGCGCCCGGTGCGACAGCAGCAGATCACCGCGCACCTCAAGCCCCACCTGGAAGAACAGGGTGAGCACCCCCAGTTCGGTCAGGCCGCTGAGGGGGGCCACCGCCTTGAACGGCAGCACCGTGTTGCCGAGCACGAAGCCCATCACCAGTTCCACCACGATCGCCGGCACCGCCCAGCGCGCCAAGCCTCCGGCGCTCAACCGGGCCAGCAGCACCCCGATCAATAGAATCAGCAGGGTGCTGAGCAGGGAGGGAGCAGCCATCGAGCACCTCAGGCCAGGGCAGGCAATCAGGCCGGAGAGATCCTGTCAGCTCCCTGCCAGGGCGGAGGCTAGCGACCTGCTCCTGGCGGCCTAACGTTTCGCCTTAACGCCCGAGTTTCTCCCGCATGCCGCCTCTCCACGGCCTCGAGAGTTTCCGCCGCACGGTGATCGGATCGCCCCTGCCGACGAGCGCCCAGCACGAGGAGCGCTACAGCAATGCTGAAGCCCTGGCGATCCTCAGCTCCGACGCCCTCTCCTCGGTGGCCTATGCCACCCAGGAGATCGTGCTGATGCTGGGCATGGCCGGCGCTGCGGCCCTGAACATGACCGTGCCGATCACGGCGCTGATCGTGGCGCTGATGCTGATCGTGGCAACCAGCTACCGGCAGACGATCAAGGCCTATCCCCAGGGCGGTGGCTCCTACCGGGTATCCCAGGAGAACCTGGGCTCGATCGCGGGCCTGGTGGCCGGAGCCTCGCTCTCGATCGACTATGTGCTGACCGTGGCGGTGAGTGTGGCGGCGGGCATTGCCGCCCTCACCTCCTATTTCCCGGCCCTGGAGAGCGAGCGGGTGCTGCTCTGCCTGCTGGGGGTGTTGCTGGTGATGGTGGCCAACCT
>JAPLID010000090.1 GCA_026389285.1 Cyanobacteriota bacterium | reverse complement strand
GGGGGCCAGACCGATCAGGATCAGCCCGGTGCGGAACGCCGGCTGACCCGGAAGAAAGATCCAGGCCAGGGCGAACATCAGCGCCGGTCCCAGGCCCCAGACCAGCAGCAACGACAGACGCAGCAGGCGCCGATCGCGCGCCGCCCGGCCCAGCTCCTCGTAGTGCACCTTCGCCAGCACGGGATACATCATCAACAGCAGCCCCACGGCGATCGGCAGGGAGGTGTTGCCGATCCTCACGGCATCGAGAACCCCCTGAATGGCGGGGAAGAAGCGACCCAGCAGCAGTCCGCCCGCCATCGCCAACAGGATCCAGAGCGGCAGGAACCGATCCAGCAGCGACAGCCGCGCCAGAACGGTTTGTTCGTCGGGGGCCAGCGGGTGATGGTCGGTGGGCTTCGGGTTCATGCCGTTGGGAGCAGAGCGGGAGTGGAGGGAAGCTGGGGGCTGAACCGACGCTGCCTGCTCAATCCGTCGATGCCTTGCTCAGCAGGGAGCGAACCTCATCGGCAGTGGGCACCCGCCCCGCCACCACAACCTGCCCGTCGAGCACCAGCGCCGGCGTCCGCATCACCCCATAGGCGGCAATGTCCACCGGATCGTGAACCGCTTCGATGCTCGGCTCGAGGCCCAGCTCAGCGGCTCCTTTGCGGGCGTGATCTTCCAGGGTGATGCATTTCTTGCAGCCGCTGCCGAGAATCTTGATGTCCATGGGGGGAAGGGATAAGGATCAAGCCAGGAGGGCATTGAAGAGGTAGCCGATCAGCACGATGCCCAGGCCGGTAACCGAGAAGAAGGCGGCCAGCAACTGTGGCTTGAGCACCCGGCGCAGTAGGATCAGCTCCGGCACCGACAGGGCCACCACGCTCATCATGAAGGCGAGAACCGTGCCCATCGGCAGTCCCTTCTCATAAAGCGCCTGCACCATCGGCATCACACCCGCCGCATTGGAATACAGCGGGATGCCGATTCCCACGGCCAGCAGAACGCCGAAGGGATTGCTGCGGCCGGCATGGGTGGCGAAGAAATTGGTGGGCACCCAGCCGTGGATCAAGGCGCCCACGCCGATGCCGATCAGCAGATAGGGCCAGATCTGCTGCAGGATGGAGACCACTTCTTCGGCCCCCATCTGCAGCCGCTGCTCGAAGGAAAGGCCCAGCGAACTCTCCACGGCCTGCCCGTGCAGCTTGGTTTCGTAGACGAAGGGTTCGACCCAGCGCTCCAGTCGTAGGCGACCCAGCACCCATCCCGCCAGGATCGCGATCAGCAGGCCGGAGCCGATGTAGATCAGTGTGATCCGCCAGCCGAACAGACTGAACAGCAGGCCGATCGCCACCTCGTTCACCATCGGGCTGGCGATCAGGAAGCTCATCGTGACCCCAAGCGGGATGCCCGCGGCCAGGAAGCCGATGAAGGCCGGCACCGCACTGCAGGAGCAGAAGGGTGTGACCACCCCGAGCAGACCGGCCAGCACGTTGCCGATCCCTTCGCGGCGTCCGGCCAGCAGGGCCCGGGTGCGCTCCACGCTCAGATAGGAGCGCAGCACGGTCACCAGGAAGATGATGCCGCTCAGCAGCAGGGCAATCTTGATCGAGTCGTAGAAGAAGAAGCGCAGGGTTTCGCTCAGCCGCTGCCCAGGATCAAGACCAAGCCAACCGAACAGCACGACCTCCCAGAGAGATTCGTTGATCCGGTAGAGCAGCAGCCAACCGGCCACGAGGCCGGCCAGCAGGGCGACATGGCCGGGCCGGCTGGTGCGCAGCCACCGGATCGCGGGGGTGAGAGCACTCACGTACAGGTGCTCGCCGGCCTGCCGCACTGGGCGCCCAGCTCCGCCAGCCAACCGCGCAGGGCGTCAATGGCTTCTGGGCGCAGGCGGTAGTAGATCCAGCGGCCCTCCTGCCGATCGGAGAGCAGCCCGGCGTCCTTGAGCACCTTGAGGTGAAAGGAGAGCTTCGACTGGGCCAGGCCCAGATCGGTGGTGAGATCGCAGACGCAGCGCTCACCGCTGCCCAGCGCTTCAATCACCTGCAGGCGGAGGGGTTCTGCTAGGGCCCTGAGGAGTGCCCGGGCCTGCTCGGACTGGAGGGGTGGGCTGGCAACAGCCCCTGGATCGGCCATGTGATCGACAACACGTCTTGAATCAACTCTAGTTGATCTATGGTCGGAGCACCGCGGGCTTTCCGAATGAAGATCGGCATCAATGGCTTTGGCCGCATTGGCCGTCTGGTGTTCCGCGCCCTCTGGGGCCGCCCCGGCATTGAGCTGGTGCACGTCAACGACCCGGCGGGAGATGCCGCCGCCGCCGCTCATTTGCTTGAGTTCGACTCGGTGCATGGCCGCTGGCCCCAGGCGGTGGCAGCCGGGGGAGCGGGCTTTCTGGTGGAGGGCCAGTCCGTTGGCTACAGCCAGCAGAAGGATCCCACCACCGTGCCCTGGGCCGGCGCCGATGTGGATCTGGTGCTCGAATGCAGCGGCAAGATCAAAACCCCCGAAACTCTCGAGCCTTACTTCACCCAGCTCGGCCTGAAGCGGGTGATCGTGG
>JAPLID010000190.1 GCA_026389285.1 Cyanobacteriota bacterium | reverse complement strand
TTGTGCCGCAATCGATATCTGGCTCTTGGCTGGCCTGAAGTGAGGGAGCCGGCGAGACCTGCCTGAGACCGAATTTGACGTTGACGTGGAGCGAATCGGGTCTTTTCGCCCGGAACGGTCTATGCGCAACAGGCTCCTAGGGCGCCACGCGCACTTCAACACCGGAGAGGGCCGTGGGCTTCTGGCCTGAAGGCACCGTCATCGTGTAGGTGAGGCGGCTGCCGTCAGGGCTGATGAAACTGGTTTCAGTCTGACCGTTGTCGTAACTGACCTTACCGATGCAGTCCGCACTGACGCGATAGGTGGCCTTTTCCGTGCCACCGCTGCCAGTGGAATCCTGGTAGGCCACGACTAGTCCACCCTTGCCGTCATAGACCACACGGCCACTCTCCGCGTAGGGCTGACCCTCGAGGATGCCGCTGTGATGAAAGAGATAAGTGCCCTTGAGGGTGGCATTGGAACAGCGGGCGGCGAGCTCTCCCGCCCAGGCTCCTGGTGCGCCGAGGGCGCAGAGCATCAGCACGGCGAGGGAGGGGATTGGGCGGAGGGCCATCGCGACCATGGAGCGGCGTAACGCATTGTTTCTAGCAACGGAGCCACAGGGCTGGACAAAAGCCGCCCCTTCTGGCAGAACGGGTGCAGTGGTTCATCTGTATTGCCGGTGTCCGATCCGCAGCCCCTCACCAGCGCCCAGCAGGAGCTCTACGACTGGCTGGATGCCTACATCGGCAGCCAGCGCCACAGCCCCTCGATCCGCCAGATGATGGAGGCGATGGGGTTGCGCTCGCCGGCGCCGATCCAGAGCCGTCTGCGCCATCTGCAGCAGAAGGGCTGGATCACCTGGCAGGAGGGACAGGCCCGCACCCTGCAACTGCTGGGCAACGCCCAACCTGCCGGAATACCGCTGCTGGGGGCCGTCGCCGCCGGTGGCCTGGTGGAAACCTTCGACGACATCCAGGAGCGCGTCGACCTGACGCCGGTACTCGACACCCGCGGCCTGTTCGCCCTGACGGTGAACGGCGATTCGATGGTCGATGCCCACATCGCTGATGGCGACCTGGTGCTGTTGGAGCCCGTCAGCGATCCGAGCCATCTACGCAACGGCACCATCGTCAGCGCCCTGGTGGCCGGCAGCGGCACCACCCTCAAGCACTTCCAGCGGCAGGGGAACACCGTCGTCCTGGAGGCGGCCAATGCCGCCTATGCCCCGATCGTCCTGCCCGCCGACCAGGTCACGGTGCAAGGGCGCCTGGTCGCGGTCTGGCGCCAGGTCTGAGGCCCGGACCATCGCGGTGTAAGGTAGCTCCGCGCCAGACGAGGCTCAAGGGCCCTGCAGCTTCCGAGTTGCAGCACAGGATCCATTCCAGCGGTCATCCTGTGCAGCGCACCAATGGGGCCATAGCTCAGCTGGTAGAGCACCTGCATGGCATGCAGGGGGTCAGCGGTTCGAATCCGCTTGGCTCCATTCTTCAGGACCCAGGTCTGGCCTGGGTTTTTTGATGTCTGGTTCTGAGGCGGCAGGGAGCTTCAGCTGCCCGAGGACGCACGCTTGGTCGCGGCGCCAGGCATAAGCCAGGCTTCCAGTGCGACAGATCCAAGAGACTGCGCAAGAACCTGTTTTAGCCGCGCTTGGCTGCCTCCGTGCGCGTCGGCAATCCAGTGTTCATGGGCTTTCTGCACGGTCAACAGAATGATGGCCAAGTCGCCCGATGGGTTGTTCAGCAGCCTTCTAACCGACCTGAAAACCCTGCCCCGGTGGGGTCGTGTCCCAGCTGGCACCTCAATCTTCGGAATCCAGCAACACCCAACGCCCTCCCTGCAGGACGGCATCAGGGACGCCGTCGCCATCGAAATCGATCTGGAGCGGCTCTGCCGCGGGTCCTTCCTCCGGGTTCTGTAGGGATGGTTCCTGGGGCGGGGCCATCAGATCAGCACCGAACACCTCAAACCCTGCAGCGCGAGCGATCCGCACAGCGACAGCCAAGATCTCCGGTTGCGTCAAGGCCTGTTGCAACGCCCGGTCCGCATGGAGTGCGGCCAGGAAAGTTGGCTGTGCAGCTCGAGTCATGGCGATAGGGTCCTGGAGGCGCTCAGGCCGGTATGACGTGGTGCTGGGCTGTGCCTGCGCCACAGCTAGCGAGAGCTGACCTTACCCGCCATCCCCAGGCCCGTCCCTTGAGGAAGCCCCTTAGCCCCCGCTGGGCCCACAACGCCGTTCAATCAGCAGCGGCACACTCCACCGCAGCCGCCAGAGCAACCTACGCGCGGACGGCCGCTCCTGGAGAACAGCCTTGGCGCTGAACAGCGCGGCTCGATAGCGCAGCCCCTGTGGCTGTCGAGGCTGAAGCTGCTGACGGATCGCTCCCGAGGGCTCCCCATGGTCCGCTCTTCGCCCTGAACAACAGAGCTGCCCGGGCTTACCCAGCATGGTCAGAGGCCTTCCGGAGCGCCATTGATGGCCTGGTAACCAGGGGTCAGAGGCTCGAATCCACTTGACTTCCTTTATTTTATTCACTGACTACGACCTCCAGAATCCTTGGAGGGCTCCAGACAGGGGCTAGACTGTTCTCAGTCTATTTTCAGCTATGACACGTTCATCGCTGCGCCTCTGTCGCCTGGCTTCTCGCCTGGCCATGCGGGCTCGACTCGGCCAGTCCTGGACCGATGGCCTGGTCTGGAACTGGGGAAATCAAGACCTGCAGCCAGTGAACCGATGACAGATCAGGCTCCACCCCCCAGCCTTGAGGCCCTGCAGAACGGCGATCGGCCGTTTGTACTGGCTGATCAGAACGGCGTCGTGGTCGCGATCAACAGAGCCTTTCACCAGACCTACGGCTGGACGGAGGATGTGTTGAAAGGTCAGCCACTGAGTGTGATCCTGCCGGAATCATTCCGCATGTCCCACCAGCTGGGCTTTTCCCGTTTCCAGGCCACCGAAATCTCAACGATGCTGGCCCATCCCCTACGCCTCAAGACCATCTGCCAGGACGGATCAGAGATCGTTTCGGATCATTTCATCGTGGCTGAAAAACAGCAGGGAGGCTGGATGTTCGGCGCAACGCTCACCCCATTACCCCCGGGCACCCCAGCGGACGCATGAGCCCCTTCGCCGCTCAGGAGGTGAACGAAGGGCCGATGGTGCAGGAGCTCAGACGCGTGCTCGGTCGCTTGGAAACGGCCCTCAGTGCGATCAGCGATGCCCTGGTGATCACCGACGATCAGGGGCTGGTGATCTGGTGCAACCAATCCTTTGACCGCTTCATCAACCAACCCAGGATGCTCAGCCTCGGCCGGCCGATCCTGCCCCTGCTGCCCCGCGATCATCAGGGCGAACCCCTGCTGGCGGCGCACGTGATCGCCACCGCCTCCCGCTTGCCTGGATCCACCACCGTGCTGCTGCAACGCCAGCCACTCCAGGCCTGCGAGATCGAGTGGCGGCCGGTGGACAGCGAAGAGCCGGCGCCGGTGATCTTCTGCATCCGCGATATCAGCAGCCGCATCTCCAACCAGGAACTCCGGGCCACGGCCGAGCGCATCGAACAGCAGCGCCAGAACAGCGATCGCCTCAACCGCGAACTGCAGCAACAGCAACTGGCCCTGGCCAATCTGGTGCGCGAATGCTCGGTCACCGGCCTGCCGAATCGGCGGGGGCTGCGCGAACGGCTGGACCTGGCCCTGGAACAGTTGAGCCAGCGGGACGGCCTGCTCGGCGTTCTGTTCTGCGACCTGGACCACTTCAAGGACGTCAACGACATGCACGGCCATCAGGTCGGCGATGCGTTGTTGATCGAGATCAGTAAGCGCCTGCAGGAGTCCTTGCCCGCCGATGCCACCGTCTCCCGGCTCGGTGGCGATGAGTTCGTGGTGCTCACCGGCAGGATCCGCGATGGCAGCGAAGCCCTGGCCATCGCCCGCAAGCTGCAGCAGCGGATCGGCGAACCCTGGCTGATGCATGGCCATCACTTCACGCCGTCAATGAGCGTGGGAATTGCGGTGACCGATGATCCTGCGGCCGAGGCTGAAGAACTTCTGCGGCGGGCGGATGTGGCGATGTATCACGCCAAACGCAGCCGCAATGAATCGATCGCCCTGCATGACACCTCGATCGAAGCTCGGTTTAGCGCAAGCCGCAGGGTGCATCAGGAACTGCGCCGGGCGATCCTGAATCAGAATCTCAGCCTGGCCTATCAGCCGATTGTCTCCATCCAGGATCACGCTGCTCGCTGCAACAGCCATGAGAGCGATTCGGCCAGCGGCGATGGGCGAATCCTGGGGCATGAAGCCCTGGTGCGACTCAGGCCCGAGCAGGGTCTACCGATCGACTCGGAACAGCTGATCCTCGAAGCCGAGCGCACCGGCATGGTGCTCGAGCTCGGCAGCTGGGTGATCAACGAAGGCCTGCGCCAGCTGCAACCCCATCCCCAGCGGCCGGATCACTGGAGCCTGGCGATCAACATCAGCCCGCTGCAGCTGGAACAGAGTGGATTTGCCGGCGGACTCCTGCAGAAGATCGAAGCCATGGCGATCGATCCCCGGCGGCTGGTGCTCGAACTCACCGAAACCCGGATCCTCAAGGACACCAAAACCGGCATCGAGGCCCTGGCCAGCCTGCGTGACCACGGTGTTCGCGTTCACCTCGATGACTTCGGCACCGGCTATGCCAGTTACTCCTGGCTGGCCCGCCTGCCGATCGACGGCATCAAGATTGATCGCGAGTTCACGGCAGCCCTCGGTCGCGACAGCCGCCGCGAACGCATGACCAGCTCGATGATCCGCCTGGGTCTCGATCTAGGACTGGAGGTGGTAGCCGAGGGCATTGAAACCGAACAGCAACGGCTCGCCCTGCAGGCGATGGGCTGTTGCTTGGGACAGGGACACCTGTTCGGACGCCCTGGGGAGCTGCCCTGAGCGCCGTCCATCCCGAGGCTGGCCCCGCATGCCTCCAACTCCGGTTCAGTGGCCAGCAGTGGTGGAACGGGCCAGGGGCCCATGGCTTTTGAGCAGCTCCCGGGCCGTCCTGGCATCGCACGGACGGCCGAACAGATAGCCCTGCACATAATCACAGCCCAGCTCGGAGAGCATCTCCAGCTGGAGCTCCGTTTCGACCCCTTCGGCCACCGAATTGATATCAAGTGCCCGGGCCACACCGATCACTGCCTTGACAATCACCTCATCTTCCCGATCCGTGCCCAGCCCATCGATGAAGGAACGGTCGATCTTGAGAATGCCCACAGGGAACCGCTTGAGATAGAGCAACGATGAGTAGCCCGTGCCGAAATCATCGATCGCCAGCCGGATCCCGAGCTGCTTGAGGCGCTCCACCACCTGGGTGGTGGAGTCGATGTCCTCCACCAGCATCGTCTCGGTGATTTCGATGTAGAGATTATCGGCCTCCAGGCCGGAGGACTCCAGAGCCTGGGCCACATGGTCGGGCAGTGAGGCATCAACGAAGGTGCGCCCCGAGACGTTGACGGACAGGCGCAGGAAATGCTCAGGATGCTCCCGGCGCCAGCCGCCGAGAATGGCGCACGACTGCCGCAGGATCTGGGTGTCGATCTCGACGATCAGGCCGGTGTCCTCCGCCACGTCGATGAACTCACTCGGGGGGAGCAGCCCATGCAAGGGGTGCTGCCAGCGGGCCAGAGCCTCGAAACCGACCAGGGTTCGATCCGGCAGAGCGACGATCGGCTGCAGGTAAGGCACGATCTCCCCCTGCCTGAGCCCGCGGCGCAGGTCGGTCTCGATGGCGGCCCGGTGCTGGGCCTTCAGCCGCATCGCCCGGTCGTAGCAGGCGTAACAGCCCCGGCCCTGATCCTTGGCCCGGTACATCGCCATGTCGGCGTTTTCGATCAGGGTCTCGGCCGTGTCCGCAACGGTTGCGAAGGCGATGCCGATCGAGGGAGAATGACTGACCAACTTGCCCGCCAGCAGCAGGGGCTGGCTGACCTGATCGATGATGCGGGCCGCCAGGGATTCCGCGTCCTGGCGCGTGGCGGTGAGCGTGACGACGACGAACTCATCGCCGGAGAGCCGACCCACCAAATCACCGCTGCGCACGACGCTACGCAACACATCGGCCACGGCGATCAGGAACTGGTGGCCGGAAGCGTGGCCGTGTACGTCATTGATCTGCTTGAAGCGGTCGATGTCGACGAACAGCACCGTGGCCACCCGGTCGCCGGCATGGCCGCCGGAGAGCATCGCTTCGAGCCGCTCCAGCACCAGGGAGCGGCTGGGCAGATCGGTCATCGCATCGTGGGTGGCCTGGCGCAGGGCCGCATCCTTGGCCTCCCGTTCGGCAGTCAACGCCTGCAACACCTGGGCACTGAGCTGGATGCTGCGTCCCATCGCCCGCAGCAGCGAACGCTCCTCGAGGTTGAAACCCTCACTGAGCCGCCCCACCACCAGCAGGGCATCCTTGCCCATGGGAGCCCAGTGGGTGTGCAGATGGCCTGCGGCAAGATCGATGCTGGCGGGATGGTTGAGGGAATGGGCGAGCAACAGCGGCTGCTCGCCGCCGCTGAGGCCGATGCAATGACTGATCGAGCCCTGCTGCAGAATTGCTACCACTTCCGCATCCACCGCCTCGGCAACGCGGTTGATCACAGTGCGCAGGGCATTGGGATCCTCGACCGAGAAGGCAGCGAGCACTTCGGAAAGCAGGTGCAGCGACCAGGGAACCTCGTTCATGCCAAGGCGAGGGCCACGAGGGTTTGATTGTGGAACCCGCCGGCCCCCTTGGTGCGGGCAATCTCGCCGTAGGTGTAGAAGCCGCCGACCGGCAGATCGCCGCGCACCGCGTTGATGCGCTGAAGTTCCTCCTGGATGCGCTCGTCCTGGAGCACGGAACGGCGGGCCACGCAATCGAACAGCAACATCCCCCGCAGCGGTGCCCCCTGCAGGCCTTCACAGGCCATCTGACAGGCCATCTGGGTGGCCTCCAGCACTGAGTGGGCATCTCCCAGCATCAGAAACGCCAGAGCACCCTGGGGCACCTCGGCGATCGTCAAGAGTTTGCGGGACTGGAAATCGCAGCCGGAGACGTAGCGGATCTCGATGCGATCGCGCCGGCGGATCCCCAGGGGGCGCGTGGTGGCCCAGCTGGCGAACGCCTCCTGATTGCGGCGCACCTCATCAGGCGCATCGAAGGCATCGAGATAGACATCCAGGGCCGGACGGTCCTCCAGCGTCTCAACCGAGGTGCCGTTGCTGCTGGTGACCAGCATCGGCTCCCCCAACGGCTCCCAGCAGTGGGAGACACCGATCCCCAGGGGCGCTTCGGAGCTGATCGCCGCCGCCACCACGGCATTGCTCAGCACCTGGCGGCCAAAGATCTGCTGGGTGGACTGCATCGCCATGTCATCCCCGGCGCAGCCCCCCACCAGGGGCACATCCACACCGGCCACGTCGTAGGCCCCCCGCACCACCTCCATCTGATCGCCGCACAATCCATCGGCGAGTAACACCAGCACGGTGTGAGCGCGGCGCTCCAGGCGATCGAGGCAGTGGGCGGCATCGCTGGCGGCCTGGCGCAGGCTGCCAGCGATGCCCTGGCCCTGGCCGGTGGTGACACTGAAACCCTCGCCGCCGAGAGCCCAGAGGGCAATGCCGCCGCAAGTAGAGCGATCCGGTGCCAGTTCACCGGCGGTGGAGCAACCGATCAGGGCCGCCTCGCCGATCTGATCGGCCACCAGGCCCGCCGCCCTGGTGAGATCGTGGATGGGGGAGCAGAACAGCAACACCAGCTTTGGCTGACCGGCCGCCAGGATCGGAGCCAGAGCTTCAGGCACCGCCGCAGCCAGATCAGCGGCAATGGAACTGCCGACCTCAACCCAGCGCTCAGCTTTGGGATCGACGGTCATGGGGAACAGGACGGTTGGTGAGGGGTGTCGTTACCGCTTACCCATTGTTGATGGTAGAGAGCCGCTGCGGCACTTTCAGCCGATCCGGGGGACATGGCATCCCGTCGCTCCAGCGCAGACCCGTCACCAGCTTCTGAGGAGCAGGTTTTCACCAGGCTCTGACCCTGGTGCGAGACGGTAAGGCGGATCAGCCGTCACTGCAAAAGCCCTCCAAGGAGCTCGCCAGGTCAGCACCGGGCCAAGCCCTTGATGGGACAAAAGCTGAACGGGCCTGCCTTCAGCGCGACGGACGGCGCTCCAGGGGGCGCAGCCCCGCGGCGAACAGCAACAGCACCAGCAGCGGCCACTCCCCCCAGCGGGCGTAGGGGGTCAGGGCCGAGAGCCGATGCAGCTCCATCAGGCCGCTGCGCTGTAAGCCCGGCGTCAGTTGATCGCGCAGAAGGCCGCGGGCATCCACCAGCACGCTCGGGCCGGTGTTGGCGGCGCTGACCAGCCAGCGGCCGCTCTCGATCGCCCGCAGCTGGGCCAGGGCCTTGAACTGCTGCTGCAACAGCAGTGGATAGGGGTCGAGGTTGGCGCTGGCCAGCAGCCAGCCGGCCCCCTCGCGGCTGGCGGCTGCCAGGGCGGCGCCATCGGAGAGCTCGTAGCAGATCGCCACCGCCACCGATCCGCCCGGTCGCGCCAGCAGGCGGGAAGCCGATCCCGGCTCCAGGCCGCCGACCGCCGAGAGGCCGCTCCAACGCCACAGGTCGGCCAGGGGCACCCATTCGCCCAGGGGCACCAGCCGATGCTTGTCCACCCAGCCGCTGGCCAGCAGGTCGCCGCGATCGAAGCGCAACAGGCTGCTGCGCTGGCCCAGTCCCTGCTGGCGGAAGCCGCCGCTGAGCACCTCGACATCGGCGGGTACAGGCAGGGGCTGGCCCAGGGCGAGGGAGCCCTCCGGCAGCACCAGGCTGCTGACACCGCGTAGCGCTGGATCCAGGGCGGCGGGGTCGCTGACAGAGACAGCCCCGACCTCGTCTTGCCGGCGTGTTTCAGGGCCTGCCGGGCCGTCCCAGCGGCTGCCGGCCTCGCCCGTGGGGCGCTCGGCTGCAGCCGTGCGTCGCTGGGCCGCGGCTAGAAAGCGCAGCAGGGCCAGCTGCTGGCGCGGCTCGAACTTGTGGCGGGTGGGGATCGCCGGCTGCAGCACCAGCAGCCGTTCCGGCGGCCCGGCCTGGGGCGCGATTGCCACCAAGGCGGCGGCCCCGGCCAGGTGGGAGGCCGACACCAGCGCCAGCCCCGCCAGCAGCCAGCGGCGCCGTCCGGGGATCGGGGCCAGGGCCCGCCAGAGACACCAGGCGATCAGCAGCTGCAGGGCCGCCACCGCGCCGGCCCCCGCCAGAGCAGCGACACCCGCCAGCAGCCGGTCCCCCGGCAGGGCCGAGGAGCCCAGACCCAGCCAGAACAGGGGGCCACGGGCCAGCTGCACCTCCGCCAGCCCCCAGAGCAGCGAACCGAGCAAGGCCGTGCTCGGCCTGGTGGCATCGAGGCGGCGCATCAACGTCAGCCACAGGGCCACGAGGCCGCCGCCGAGCAGGCCGCAGGCCAACCAGATGGCCAGGCAGATCGGCAGGCTCAAGGGCAGCGGCACCCCGATCCAGTCAAGGGGATGGAGCCACAGCAGCCAGCGATGGCTCACCAATACCGCCGCCAGTCCCCAGAGGCCAGCGGCCAGCAGGGGAGCGCGCTGGTGCCCCAGGCCAGCAGGCGGAGAACCGGCCAGGGCCCAGAGCACCGCCAGGGCCGGCCAAAGCAGCAGCGGCAGGCCCACCGGAGCCAGGGCCAGGCCCGCCAGCAGCCCACTGGCCCCGATGGCGAGTCCCCAGAGGCGCCGGTCATTGCCCATGGCCGGCGAGCCTAGGAAGCGCCAACCTCAGAAGCATGCCCTGCGGGGCCCCACCCCACCAGCCTCCCGGAGGACCCAAGCCATGGATCAGGGCAATCTTCGGCAGAGGCTGCTGCTGCGCGGCCTCGGCACCACTTCTTTGGTGGCCGATCGGCTGCGCTACGTGAGCCAGGAATGGGTCAGCAGCGGCAAGGTCGACCCGAATTACGCGGCGGTCCTCGTCGAGGACGTGCTCAAGGCGCTGCGCGGCGACAGCCCCGAGCTCGAGCAGCAGGCGGAGCGGCAGCTGGAGCGCAACCGCGACGATCTGCTGCAGGATCTGGGTCTGGCCCGCCAGCGGGAAGTGGACGAGCTGCGGGGCCGGCTGGACCGGCTGGAGCGGCTGCTGCGTCAGCGCGGTGGTCAGGGTTCAGGCGATGGGGGCTTTCTCGGGGTTTCCGATGAAGATCTACCGCCGGACTGAAGCAGGGGCTTGCATCAGGCGGGCCCCAGCCCCAGGGCTGCAAGAATCGCCGCCAGCAGTTCTGGGGCTATGCGCGACATTCTGATCAGTTCGGCGGTCTGCGTGGCCTGCCTGGTCGTGGCCTTCGTCAGCCAGCTGATAGCGCCGTCGGCGCTGCTGGGCCAGGCCGATGCCGCCGCCGCCGCCCCGGCGCTCTCCCGACCGGCCGGCCCCGCCAACACCGAACCGCTGAGCAGCCAGGTCCGCACCGAAGCAACCGCAGCCGCCACCGCCAGCGGTGCAGCTGCGGTGATTGTGCAGGCGCCCCTGGAACTCGATCCCGATGACACCAACCCCAGCCTTTTCACCATGGCTTCCAGCAGCGACAGCAACGGCGATTTGATCGCCCAAGGAGGCGCCGCCGCCCTCGGCGGCGCCCTCGATGCGCCCAAGGAGACGGTCACCGTCAGCGGCCTGCGCATCACCGATCTGGTGATCGGCAGCGGCGAGGCGGCCGTCAACGGCCAGGCGGTGTCGGTCAACTACCGGGGCACGCTCACCAACGGCAAGGAGTTCGACAGCAGCTACGGCCGCGGTCCCTTCAGCTTCCCCCTCGGCGGTGGCCGGGTGATCAAGGGCTGGGATGAGGGCGTGGCCGGCATGAAGGTGGGCGGCAAGCGCAAGCTGGTGATCCCCCCCGATCTGGCCTACGGCGAACGCGGGGCCGGTGGCGTCATACCACCCAACGCCACGCTGATCTTCGAGGTGGAACTGCTGGACATCGGGCGCTGACGCGGTCCCGCCCGGGGCCAGGGCGCTGCCGGCTGGGGTGATCGTTAGGATCAACCTCGGCACCAGCCCTTGGTCGTCATCTCTTCCAGGCCAGAGCCAGGCGCCCATGGCCCAGCAGCCAGGGTCCAGGTTGCGCCCATGTTCACCCGCTGCCTGCGGCAACGGGTCGCCCCATCCCCCTCTAAACACGCCGCTTCCCCTTCCCCCATGGCTCACCAGCTGCCCGCGCTGCCCTACGACCTCGACGCGCTCGAGCCCCACATCTCCCGCGCCACGCTCGAGTTTCACCACGGCAAGCACCACGCCGCCTACGTGACCAACCTCAACAATCTGGTGGCCGGCACCGATCTTGAGGGCAAGAGCCTCGAAGAAACCATCACCGACGTCGCCGGTGACGCCGCCAAGGCCGGCATCTTCAACAATGCCGCCCAGGTCTGGAACCACAGCTTCTACTGGCAGTGCATCAAAGCCGATGGCGGTGGCGCCCCCAGCGGTGAGCTGGCTGCGAAGATCGATGCTGATTTCGGCAGCTTCGACGCCTTCAAGGAACAGTTCAAGACCGCCGGCGCCACCCAGTTCGGCAGCGGCTGGGCCTGGTTGGTGCTCGATAACGGCACCCTCAAGGTGACCAAGACCGCTAATGCGGACCTGCCCCTGGCCCACGGCCAGAAGGCCCTGCTGACCATGGATGTCTGGGAGCACGCCTACTACCTCGACTACCAGAACCGCCGTCCCGACTACATGGGCACCTACCTCGACAAGCTCGTCAACTGGGACTTCGTCGCCGCCAACCTGGCTGCCGCCTGATCCGCTTGCAGCGGTTCAGTTGATGCGCTTCGGTTGCAGCGGTGAGAGCGCTGTGACGTTCACCAACCCCGGGCCGATGCGGTCCGGGGTTTTCTATGGGTGGCTGTGGACCCGGGACGGAGCAGAGGACCCCTGTCAGCACTGAAACTGCTGTACCAACTGACTGCGATGTCACTGACCGCTAGGCAGCCCCGTCCAACGCCGCTAACGCCCAGCCGCTGGCCACCGGCTGCGGCACAAGCCAGCGAAACCCTATTTCCACAGGCTCCTGCGGCAGCGGCGATGCCCACCCTGCTGCTGGTAGACCGGCGCGATCCCGCCATCAGCGCTGAGGAGCGCCGCAAGCTGCAGGCCAGCCTCTCGTCCGCCGAGCTGGAGCGCCTGCGCCGCTACCGCCTACCTGAGGACGCCGATCGCTTCCTGCTGGGTCGGAGCCTGATGCGGGCCTGGCTAGCCCAGCTGCTGGGCTGTGACGCCGGTGAGCTGCCGTTCATCTCGCTGGGCCATGGCAAACCGGCGGTGGCGGGTGCGCCCCCGTTCAACGTCTCCCACTCCGGCGATCTGATCCTGCTGGGTCTGCATGCCGATCGGGCCGTGGGCGTGGATCTGGAGCGCGACCGGGCCGGCCTCGACTGGGCACCGATCGCCCGCCGTTACCTCGGCGAAGCGACCGTGCTGCAGCTGCAGCGGGATCACGCCGACGAGCGCCGGCAACGCCAGGCCTTTCTGCAGATCTGGTGCGGCCTGGAGGCCCGCCTCAAGGCCGATGGCCGCGGCCTCAGCGGTCTGAGCGACCTGGTCAGTAGCGCCCTTGACGGCGACACCGACCTCCAGCGCTTGCCCTGGGCTGCTGGCTGCTGGCCGCTGCAGTTGCCTCAGGGGTATCAGGGGGCCGCGGCCCTGCAGCCGGCTTAGGGGAACCCGCTGGTTAGCCCGTGATCAGGCCTGCGGCGGCCGGGCCTCGGCCAGCACCGCTTCAGGGCCGATCCACATCGCATCGCCATAGGAGAAAAAGCGGTAGCCGGCGGCGATCGCTTCGGCGTAGAGGGCCAGCAGGCGCTGGCGGCCGATCAGGGCACTGACCAGCAGCAACAGGGAACTCTTCGGCAGATGGAAGTTGGTCAGCAGGCCCTGCACCACGGCGAAGCGAAAACCCGGCTGGATCACCAGATTTACTGGCCCCCGGTGGGGCTGCAACCGGCCGCCATGCAGCGCCGCCACCCCCTCGAGGCTGCGCACGCTGGTGGTGCCCACGGCGATCACCCGCCCGCCCCGGGCCTGGCAGGCGGCCACGGCCGCCACCAGCGCTTCGCTCAGCTCCACCCATTCGCTGTGCAGCTCCAGCTGGCTGAGGTCATCGTTTTCGAGGGGCCGGAAGGTGCCCAGGCCCACATGCAGGGTGACCTTGCCCAGGGCAATGCCCCGTTGCTGCAGGGCGGCCAGCAGCTCATCGGAAAGATGCAGGCCCGCCGTCGGCGCCGCCACCGCGCCAGGTCTGGCAGCGAAGCGGGTCTGGTAGCGATCGTTATCGCTGGCGTCGTGGGTGTGGATGTAGGGGGGCAGCGGGATCGTGCCGTAGCGCTGCAGCAACGGTTCGATCGTCTCGGCACTGGTGCAATGCGGCGGGAAGCGCACCACCCGCCCGCCGCTGGCAGCATCGGCGGCCACCACCTCCAGATCGAGCGGCGGCTGGTCGCCCTGCTCCAGCTGCAGCAGCTCACCGGGGCGCAGCCGCTTAGCAGGGCGAGCCAGGCAGAGCCAATCGCTGGGAGCGGGAGTGAACGCCGAGGCCAGGGGCGTGGCCAGAGCGGCGGGCTCCAGCAACAGCAACTCAACGGCGCCGCCGCTAGCGCGCCGGGCCTGCAGGCGAGCCCGCAGCACCCGGGTGTCATTGACCACCAGCAGATCGCCGGGGCGCAGCTCCTGCGCCAGATCCCAGACGCGGTGATGGCGCGCCAGGGGGGCTTGGCCGTCGCCTGCAATCTCGCCGGTTTCGCCCGAGGCCACGGGCTCCCCACGATCGGCGGCGACCGCCACCGGCTCCACGACCAGAAGGCGGGCGGCATGGCGGGGCTCCACGGGGCGCTGGGCGATCAGCTGTTCGGGCAGCTCGAACCCATAGCTGGACAGGCGCTGATCCTCAGGCTCGCTCATGCCGGCGGCTCACAACGCATGACATTAAGGACCCCGATCGATCGACAGGGCGCTGCAGCGGGTGTGGGCCAGGAGCGGCTTGGAGCGATCAGACCGGCAGATAGTGGCGGTAGCGGGTGAACAGCCGGGAGCGCCCATCGGAGAGAGCCGACGACACCACATCAATGCTCTGGTTGAGGAGGTAGCGATCGAACCAGCGATTGCCGACCACCTCCGGCATCATCACGGTCAGCCGTTGATCGGGTTCCTCCAGTTCCACCGCCTGGACCATGCTCACCAAGGGATCGATGAAGGAGGCATAAGGGCTAGAGCTCAGATTGAGACGCAGTCCCTGCTGCCCTGCGAACAGGCGATCCCAGTCGGCCTGGATCCTGGCCGGGTCGTGGTGCTCGCCGTAGACGAACAGCACCCGCACGTGGCGGGACATGCTCAGGGCCTGGCTAATGGCAGCGACCGCGGCGCGATCGAAACTCTCCAGGCAGAGAAGGATCGGCCCGCAGCCAGGATCCAAGGGCGGCAGGATCGGCCCGGAGCTGGCGGCAGCTCCGGCGGCATCGGGCAGGCCGGCGATGTCCAGGGCGTGCTCCAGCAGGCGATAACGACGGCGGATCCAGCCGAGGCCGAGCACCAGCAGCGGGATCAGGAACACCACCAACCAGGCGCCGTAGCTGAACTTGCTGACGATGATGACCAGCAGCACCAGCGACGTGAACAGGGCACCGAAGCCATTCATCAGGGCTCGCTGAGCCCACATCGGACCCTTGTTGCGCAGCCAGTAGCGCACCATGCCGGCCTGGGAGAGGCTGAAGGCCAGAAATACCCCGATGGCGTACAGATTGATCGCCATCGTGGTGTCGCCACCGCAGAACATGATGATCAGTCCGGCCAGGGCGATCAGCACCAGGATGCCGTTCTGGAAGACCAGTCGGTCTCCGCGGAAGGCCAGCAGCCGCGGCAGATGACCATCCACCGCCAGCAGGGCGCCGAGACGGGGGAAGTCGGCG
The DNA here is from genome assembly GCA_026389285.1 of Cyanobacteriota bacterium. Taxonomy (GTDB): domain Bacteria; phylum Cyanobacteriota; class Cyanobacteriia; order PCC-6307; family Cyanobiaceae; genus Cyanobium. Next base: position 9,008 of record JAPLID010000190.1, on the reverse strand, counting down.
AAGGCGGTATTGGCCGCCAGCATCAGGATCAGCAGGGTGACCAGCTGCAGAAACGGATACAGGGGATTGTGGACCCCGAAGATGCGTTCGCCCAGGATCGCCAAGCTGGTCTGGCCGGAGGAGGGATCGACGCCATACATCCAGGTCAGCAGGCTGATGCCGATGAACATCAGCGAAAGAATCACGCCCATCGCCGCCATCGTCGCCCTGGCATTCACCTCCGAGGGTTCGCGGAAGACCTTGACGCCATTGGCGATCGCCTCGATGCCGGTCATTGCCGAACAGCCCGAGGAGAAAGCCCGCAGGATCAGGAACAGGCCGAGCGGAGCGACGGCCTTCACCGGTGGCATCGGGTCACCGGTGGCATCGGGTCAGGATGGAAGCCGTGACGCAGCACCAGATCCACCAGCCCGAAGCCCACGAGCAGGGCCACCATGGCGATGAAGGCATAGACGGGCAGGGAGAACAGGCGGCCCGATTCGCTCATGCCCCTCAGATTCACCCAGCCCACCACCACTAGCAGCACCAGGGCGATCGGTACCTGCCAGGGCAACAGGGACGGCAGGTAAGAGGTGAGGGCCTGGGTGCCGGCCATCAGGCTCACGGCCGCCGTCAGCGAGTAGTCGATCAACAGGGCTGAGGCCCCCACCAGGCTGCTGGTCTTGCCGAGGTTGGCGCGGGCCACGATGTAGCAGCCACCGCCCTGCGGATAGGCGATCAGGGTCTGGCGGTACGAGAGCACGACGACGGCCACCAGGGCCACCACCGCCAGGGTGATCGGCAGCGACCAGACCAGGGCGGCACTGCCAGCCAACACCAGCACCGTCAGGGTCTGGTCGGTGGCATAGGCCACCGAGGAGAGGGCATCGGAGGACAGCACCGCCATGGCCTGGGAGTTGGGCAGCTGTTCCTGCTGGCTGGCGCTGGTGGGCAAGGGTTGGCCCAGGAGTCGTTCACTCAGACCACGCCGAACGCTTCGGGAACTCATTGCAGAGGGGAAATCACAAGGTCTGCAGGGATGGACAGTCCACTGGCGGTATTCATCGGGAAGCTTGTAGCTCCCACGGCTCTCGGCAGACGAGAACGGCTCAGGGCGCGCTTATCACAGCACCAGGCTTTCGGGATTGGTTTCGATCAGCTCGGCCAGATCCTTGAGGAAGGCGGCGGCATGGGTGCCGTAGATCACCCGGTGATCGGCGGTGAGGTTCACCTGCATCTGGCGCTTCACGGTGATGGCACCCTCCTTGGTGGCGACCACGCAGGGCCGGGAGGCTGCCACCGCCAGAATCGCGCCGGTGCCGGGCGGCAGGATCGCATCGAAGCGGTCGACGCCGAACATGCCCAGGTTGGAGAGGGTGAAGGTGCCGGTGCTGTACTCATCGGGCTTGAGCTGCTTGCTGCGGGCGCGGCTGACCAGGTCGGCCCAGGTGCGCGACAAGCTGTAGAGATCGGTCCGATCAGCATCGGCAAGCACCGGCGTGATCAGACCGCCGTCCTCCATCGCCACGGCCACGGCCACGTTCACCGCAGCCGGATAGGCCATGGCGCTGCCATCGGCGCTGGTGGCGGCGTTCACCTGGGGATGGCGGGCCAGGGTCACGGCCACGGCCTTGGCCAACAGGGCCGTCATCGTCACCCCCTTGCCCTTCAGCTGCTTATACAACGCGTCGAGCTTGTCAGTGGTGATCGTGTAGCCGACGTGGAAGCTGGGCACCGTCAGGCTGGCATTCATGTTGCGCACCACCGCCTGCTGCAGGGTGTTGAGGGCCACCGTCTCGCCGGGGGCGCCGAAGCTCTGACCGATCGGAGCGCTGGCGGCGGCGCCAGTGGCCGCTCCGTTGGCTGAGGCGGCTCCATTGGCTGAGGCCAGCACAGCGGCGGCGCTGCCCTCGGCGATGCGGGGGATGCTGACGGGCTGACCGGCGGCCTTCTCGACGTCCTCCGCTTGGATGCGGCCGTTGGGACCGCTGCCGCGCAGGGCCTCGAGGGCCACGCCCAGCTGGGAGGCGAGTTTTTTGGCCCGGGGGCTGGCGATGACACGACCGGCCGCGGCCGCCGGGGACCTGGGCGCCGCAGCCGCAATCACGGGCGCTGATGCAACCGGTGCCACCGGCGCCGGGGGTACGGCAACGGCTGTTGCAGCAACTGGGGCGGGAGCCACAGGGGCTGGGGCGGCAGGGGCTGGAGCAGCTGCGGGAGCCACTGGAGCGGTCGGTGCCTTGGCCGCCGCCACAGCGATCTCTGCCTCAGTTTCGACGATCAGGCCGATCGTCTCGCCCACCGGCGCCGTACCGCCCGCGGGCATCAGCACCACCGCCAGGTAGCCCTCATTGAACGATTCCACATCCATATCGGCCTTGTCGGACTCGACCACGAGCACCGATTCGCCCCGTTCCACCTTGTCGCCAGGCTTTTTGAGCCACTCCACGATCTTGCCCTCGGTCATCGTCGAGCTGAGGGCCGGCATGAAGATTTCGTGGGTGGCCAACGTCGCGATCCCGCTTGATTGGCGGTGATTTTACGTGGCTCAAGGTCGGCCCCCGGGTTCGGGCTGAGCCTGCCGTCGCCTCTGGCGCTCCTCAGTGCTCGCTGAACAGCCGCCCCCAGCCGCTCAAGCGATCGGTGATGCCGTGCTGCCGCAGCGCCGCCCAGGCGGTAGCGGTGTTCACGGCGAGCACCGGTTTGCCGAGCTCGGCCTCCAGCTGCTCCACCAGCGGCGAGCAGAGCAGATTGGTGCCCACCTGCACCAGCGCCTGCACATCCGGCCCATCCACGGCCAGAAAGCTCTCCCGGATCTCAGCGGCGCTGATGCGGGCTGTGTACACCTTGCCCTTCTGGGCGCTGGCCAGCCCCACCATGCGCTCAACAGCGAAACCCTGGCAGGTGAACCAGGCCCGCACTCGCTCATCCGCCGCGGCCGGGAAGGGGGTGACCACTCCGAGGCGCTCGACGCCGAGACAGCGCAGCGCCTCGGGAACGGCGTCAAAGGCCATGGTGACCGGCACGCCGGTCCGTTCCGCCACCAGCTGCCGCAGGCGGGCAGCCACGGCGGCGGGCTGCTCCATGTATTCGGGGGAATAGCCCAGCACGACCCGGTCCGGTTCGCACACCCGGCACAGTTCCAGGGTGGGAGCCATCATTGCGGCCAGGAGCTCGACCTCGGCCGGCAGTGCCGGAAAGGGAAAGCGGAACGTCTGATGGGTGACCCCGGGCGGCCGCAGGCTGGCCAGATCGGGTTCCACCATCGAGTTGGTGGCGGGCAGCAGCACCGCGAACACGGCCCGGGTTCCCAGGGCATCGGTCATGGGGTGGGATTCAGCTGGGTTCAGTCAAAACCAGCGCCGGCAGCTGACCGGTTCTTGCCAGTCGGCTCAGGCAAGCCTTCAGGCGCTGGCTTGCCTTACAGGGCAGCCGTTGAGGAGACCGCTTCTGGGAGACCTCAGTCGGCCCCTTCGATCGCCTCGATCACGCCGTCGCGGACCAGAACAGCAGCCTGCAGCTTCTGCACCAGGTTGTCGCCCACGCCCACCTCGGTGAAGCTCTCGATCTGGCCCTGCTCGACGATTGCCTCCATCTCCAGTTCGCGCACCTGCCGCTGCTGCTCGAGCACCTGGCGCTTCTGCTCCTCCAGTTCGGCGCGCTTAGCGGCCACCTGCTGCTGCACCGAGCCCACCTGCTCCTGCACGCGGGGATCGAGGGGGTTGGCGCTCTGGCGGCGGATCTGGTCGATCACCTGTTGGCCTTCCTGCTCCAGCTGGGCCAGCTGGGCGTCGAAGTTGCTGAGGGCGTTGCTGAGCTCGCGCTCAGCCTCCTCCTTCCAGCGGGGGGTCACCACGGCCCTCACCGTGATCGTGCGCTTGATCGAGAGGGTGGTGCCGTCGGCCATGGGGGAGCGAAATCAGGTCACAGGCTGTCAGGCGACGGCACGGCGGTCAACCGGAGTGTCCATACAGGCACCTCAGGCCGGGGCCGCCTCGCCGTAAAGCGCCGCGATCGCGCCGGCATCGCGGGCGGCGATGCGATCGCGGCGCTGCTTGAGGGTCTGGGTGAGCAGGCCGTTGTCGATGCTGAACGGCTCCACCAGCACCACCCCGCCCAGCCGCTCGTCGGGGCGGGCGCCGGGGCGGGCCGCCAGTAGGCGATTGAGCTGGCGGGTCAGCAGGCGCAACAGGGCTGGATCGGCTGCCGTTGCTTGCGGCAGCGGCAGCGATTCCTGGCGTGCCAGGGCCTCGAGGGCCTCGCGCCGGGGCACCAGCAGGGCGCCGAGTTGCTTGCGGTCCTGTCCCACCAGCATCACCTGCTCCACCAGGGGGCTCTCGACCAGCGCCTCCTCCAGGGGGCCCGGCTCGATGTTCTCGCCGCTGCTGAGCACGATCGTGTCCTTGGCCCGGCCGGTGAGCACCAGGGTGCCGTCGGCCAGCAGCTGGCCCAGATCGCCGGTGTCGAACCAGCCGTCGGCATCGATCGCCTTGGCCGTGGCCTCGGGCTTGCCGAAGTAGCCGCCCATCACCTGGGGCCCCTTGGCCAGCACCAGCCCCCGCTGGCCGATCGCCAGCACCTGGCGGCTCTCGGGATCGACGATGCGGATCGCGGTGCCTTCCAGGGGTTGGCCGGAGCTGCCGCGGCGGTTGTTCCAGGGGCGGCGGCAGGACAGCACCGGACTGGTTTCGGTCAGGCCGTAGCCCACCAGCAGCTCGATGCCGATCACCTCGAAGAAGCCATCCACGTGGCTGGCCAGGGCGCCGCCGCCGCTGATCGCCGTGCGCAACGAGCCCCCCACCAGCTGCTGGCGCACCTTGGGCCAGAGCAAGGCCGCAGCCAGGCGCTGCAGGGGCCAGCGGCCCGCCGCTTCGGCCGCGGCGGCCAGGCGCCGCTGGGGTGTCTCCGGCTGAAGGCTGAGATCCTGGGCGATGCGCCGGGCCAGGGCGTAGGCACGGCCGTTGGCCAGGGCGGAGCGCAGCAGCTTCTGGCGGGAGGCGGGCATGGCCGCCAGGGCATCCTCAAAGCCCGAGAGCAGCGCCTCCCACAGCCGCGGCACGCTGATCAGGTACTGGGGCTTCAGCTTCTGCAGGTCGGGCCGGAGCTGCTTGAGGGTGGTGTAGGTCTGACGGCAGCCGCAAGAGAGCAGGAAGTATTCGGCGCTGCGCTCGTAGGCATGCCAGATCGGCAGCACGCTCAGCACCCGATCGCCGGGCTGGGGCTGCACCGCCACCCCCAGGTTGCGCAGCTGGTGCAGCAGGTTGGCCTGGGTGAGCGGCACCCCTTTGGGTTCACCGGTGGTGCCGGAGGTGTAGAGCAAGGTGGCCACCCGGGCGGTACCGCCGGTGGGTACGGGCGGCAGCAACGCCTGCAGGCCCCTCTCCAGCAGCTCCTGCCAGCCCAGGCAGGGCACCCCGGCAGCGCAGGCCGCGACCGCCGCCGCCTGCTCGGCCATGCCCTCGAGCAGCACCACAAAGCGCAGCCTGGCCAGGGCTTCGGCCGGCAGGGCCAGGCGCTCCAGCAGGGCCGCCGATTCGACCACCAGGCCGATGGCGCCGCAGTCCGAAAGGATGTAGCGCAGCTCTTCGGTGGGGGCGCCACTGCCGCGCACGGCGTCGGCGGCGCCGGCCCGCATCAGGCCTTGGTCCGCCAGCAGCCAGCGGGGGCCGTTCTCAGCGAACAGGGCCACCACATCGCCCTCGGCTACACCCAGCGCAGCGAAGGCCGCCGCCGCCTGCTCGATTCCCTGCCGCAACTGGCGAAAGCTGAGGCTTTCGGGCGGGCGGGCGTGGGGGGCCTCCACAGCGATGGCGTCCCCGTGCAGCCGCTCCAGCTCAGGCCAGAGCTGCTCCAGACCGGCCAGCTGGCTCCAGTCATGGCGCTCCGCCAGGGCCTGGCGGTCACGGGGGCTGGCGCTCCACTGGCTTTCAGCGCGGTCGGTCATGGCGGCGTGGGCTGGCGAGGGAACGCAGGGCAAGCATTACCGCCATCGGGGCCTGGATCAAGGTTCCGGGGCCAATCCGGCAGCGATTCGACGGCCGTAGCCGGCCGCAGCTCCAGGGCAAAGCGGCGGGCGAAGGCCGCCAGCAGCGGCGCCTGCAGCTGCTCGGGGGTGATGGCGGGGAGCCAGTCGCTCAGGCGCCCCACGGCTCGACCGCTCAGGCCGCAAGGCACGATCGCCTCGAAGCCCTCCAGGCTGCCGTTCACGTTCAGGGCCAGGCCGTGCTGGCTGATCCAGCGGCGGGCGCCGACGCCGATCGCCGCCAGCTTGCGGCCCTCCAGCCACACCCCCGTCAGGCCCGGCTGACGCTCCGCCGCCAGGCCAAGGCCGGCCAGCAGATCGATCACCACCCCCTCCAGCTGCCGCAGATAGAGGTGCAGGTCGGCCCCATGGCGCTGCAGGTTGAGCACCGGGTAGAGCACCAGCTGGCCCGGGGCGTGGTGGGTCACCTCGCCGCCCCGGTCGATGCGAAACAGGGGGAAGGGGGGATTGGCGGCATCAAAGCCGAGGTGATCCGTGCTGGCGCCGCGGCCGAGGGTGTAACAGGGCGGATGCTGCAGCAACAGCAGGGCTTCGGGGGCATCAGGATCGGCCAGCAGCCGCGCCTGCAGCTGGCGCTGCCAGTTCCAAGCCAGCGCAAAGGGCACCGGCGCCGCCGCTTCAAAAAGAATTGCGCTGGTCCTGGGGGGCATGGCGGAGTGTTCCTAACCTGCAGTGAACCGGGATAGGGTCAGTCTGAGACAACAGCCTGACCCTGTACCGGCGGTCGACATCTGCCCTGAGATTCTGATGAAACTGCTCATCCACGGCCGCAATCTCGATGTCACCCCGGCCATCCGGGACTACACCGACAGCAAGATCAGCCGGGCCATCAATCACTTCGGAGACCTGGTCAAGGAGGCGGACGTGCACCTGTCCGTCGCCCGCAACCCTCGGGTTCCCCAGCAGGTCGCCGAAGTCACGATGTTTGCCAACGGCACCGTGATCCGAGCCCAGGAGCGCAGTGAAAATCTTTACGCCAGCATCGATCTGGTGGCCAGCAAGCTGAGCCGCCAGCTGCAACGCTACAAAGATCGCCTGCAGGAGCGCACCCAAGGCCCGGTGCATCGCTCCGCCCGCGACGAGGAGAACGGAGCCGCCAACCTGCCGCCCCCCGGCACACCGATCACCGAAGGCAAGGAGGCGGTGGTGCCCCATCGCGGTGTGCGGCGCAAGTATTTCTCCATGCCGTCGATGGATCTGGAGGAAGCTCTACACCAGCTGGAGATGGTCGACCACGATTTTTATGTCTTCCGCGATGAAGGCAGCGGCCAGATCCAGGTGGTCTATCGCCGCAATCATGGCGGCTTCGGTGTGATTCAGCCGAAGGACGGCTGAATCGATGGCCAGGGCTCGCGAGCTACCGGAATTAGCCCCGCTGATTGATCACGCCCTGCTCGATCCCCACCGGGGTCGGCAGGCGGTGATCAGCTGCTGCGATGAGGCCCGCCACTTCGGTTTTGCCGGGGTGTGCCTGGCCTCGCGCTGGCTGGCGGTGGCCCGTGAGCGCCTGCCGCTGGGCGATCGGGTGCGATTGATTTCGGTGGTGGGCTTCCCCTTTGGCGCCGTGCCGAGTGCGATCAAGCGGGCCGAAGCGGAGGCGGCCGCCGCCGCCGGCGCCGACGAGCTGGATGTGGTGCCCGATTTCGGCGCCCTCGCCGATGGCGACAGCACGGCGGTGCTCGATGACCTGGCGGCGATCACCGAGCTGGGCTTGCCGGTCAAGGTGATCGTCGACATCGCCAGGCTGCAGCCCCAGGCCCTGGAGCTGCTGGTGGAGGTGAGCATCGATGCGGGCGTGCGCTGGCTCAAGAGCGGCAGCGGCTTCGGCCCGCCGGTCACCCCCGCCCAGGTGGAGCGCTTGCGCCAGCTGGCCCGGGGGCGGGCGGCGATCAAGGCCTCCGGCGGCATCAACGACCTGGAGCAAGCGATGGCCCTGGTGGAGGCCGGTGCCACCCGGCTCGGCACCAGCCGCGGCGTGGCGCTGATGCAGGCCCTGCGACGGCCTGCGCCAGGGCGAGGCAAGCGGGAGGAACCCGGCCCTGATCAGGCCGCAGAGGCGCGCGAAGGGCTCGCAGACGAACGCGGCGACGAGCGTTCGTGATGACGAGCGCCCCGCAGGCCCGAACGAACGGCGGCTCCAGGGCGGCGTCCGCCGGGAACAGCTGGAAGGATCGCTGAGCTCCTCCCATGCCGGATCTCGCCCTGGAGGGTCTCGCCCTCACCTGCCGCCCCCTGGGCGAAAACGATCGTCTGCTGACCCTGCTCAGTGAGAGCGAGGGGCTGACCCGCCTGGCCGTACCTGGGGCCCGCCGACCGAAGAGCAGCCTGGCGGCCGCCGTGCCCCTGGCCCACCTGCAGCTGCAGGTGGCTGGCAGCCGCGGCCTACGGCGGGTGCGCCAGCTGAAGGTGGTCCGCAACTACGGCGCTCTGGGCCAGCGGCTCGAGACCCTGGCGGCCGCCCAGGCCCTGGGGGAGCTGTGCCTGCAGATGGTGCCCGAACAGGCCCCGGCCCCTGGAACCTTGGCCGATCTGCTGATGCAGCTGGGCCGCCTGGAGGAGGTGGTGCGGGAACGCAGCGAACGGCTGGAGGCCCTGGCGATCGCCGTGCAGGGCAGCGTGCACCAGCTGGCGCTGGGGGGCTATGCCCTGCCGCTGCAGCAGTGCGCCCGCAGCGGCGAGCCGCTGGAGCCGCCGCTCGGCCACTGGGACTGGCGTTGCAGCCTGCTGCCGGGGGAAGGACTGGCGATCGGGGCACTGCCGGGGGCTCGGGTGGTGCTCAACGCCTCGGAGCTGGCCCTGCTGCAGCGGCTGCCCAGGCCGGGGCTGCCGCGGCGGCGCGATGGTGCCCTGATGGGCCCCGAGCCGGTGTGGCTGCACCTGCTGGATCTGGTGGAGGCCTGGTGCGGCGAGCACCTGGGCCAGCGACCACGAGCCTTCAGACTGCTGCGCACCGTCTTCGACCCGATGCCCCCGACCGCGTCCGAGC
>JAPLID010000037.1 GCA_026389285.1 Cyanobacteriota bacterium | reverse complement strand
GATCAAGCCGCCCTTCCCCCGCGAGCAGCCGCGACGCTTTGCCCCGCTGGTGCTCTCCTGCGACCTGTCGTTCAAGGGGGAGGAGCAGAACGACCACTGCGGGTTTGTGCTGATGGGTCTGCTACTGCCGGATGCGGCAGGGCCTCAACAGGTGGGGCCTCTGGCCCCGCAGCTGGAGCTGGAGGTGATCTGGGCGGCGCGGCATCACTTCGATCTGCCCCAAACCATCCGCTTCCTGCTCTCCACACTCGCGGCGCTCGACGCCCAGGGCCTGCGGCCCCAGGCGGTGTTGATCGAGGACGCCGCCAACGGCCCTGCCGTGCAGCAGACCCTCAAGCGCAAGGTGCCGGGCCTGCTACCGGTCCCTGCCCGGGGCAGCAAGGAGTCCCGCGCCCATGCCGTCGCCCCCCTGCTGGAGGCGGGCCAGGTGCGCTTCCACCATCGGGCTGCCCCGCTGATGGAGGAGCTGCCGCGCTTCCCCAAGGGCACCAAGGACCTGGTGGATGCCTTTGGCCACGGGGCCCTGTGGCTGGAGACCCGCTACTGGCGCGGTCTGGGCATCAAGCGTGATCCGCTGCCGATGCTGCTGACGCGGTGAGCTGTGAGCCAGCTCTGCTTGCCGCTGCCGCTACAGGAACCACGCTCGGAGGTGGAGTGCTCAATACGAAGGCGCCCGCGCCGGGAGCCGCCACCGCAACGGCACCAGCAGCTGGTCTTTGCCTTCCCGTACAGCCCCGAGCCTCAGCGGCCACGGATGCAGCACCGGCGCCAGCGGCCTGTGCATCCCCATGCCACTGCTCACGCCCTCGCGCTGGCGCACCTGGATCTGGCGGACAAGATCGCCGGCAACTTCGCCCGGCGCACCACCCATTCCTTCGATGATCTGCGCCAACTGGCGGTGATCGGGCTGCTCAAGGCAGCAGCTCGATTTGATGGCACAGGCGGGCGCTCGTTTCGGCCCTACGCCCGCACCTACGCCAACGGCGAGATCACCCACTACCTGCGGGAACACGGCTTTGCGATCAAGGTGCCTCCGTCCTGGCGCGATCATTACGCCAGTGGGCAGAAGCTCCTGCGTGAGGGTTGCCCACCTGCTGAGCTGCCAGAGCGGCTCGGGGTGACACCGGAGCGGTGGGCGGAGATCAGCGCTGCCTGCAGCGTCCGGGTCGTGGCGCTGCCGCTGGAAACCTGAGCGCATTTTATTGGCAACGACACAGCTCAACAGCGCGGGAGCCACGGCAAGCTTGAAGTCCCAGAACTCGATAAGGCCCCCGCCGTCTGCTGCAGCGCCTAGTTCGGGTGCTACAAACGGGATTCAGGGACTGATCGACCGCGCCGCATAAATCACTTTGTCGCGGTCGGCTTGCCTCCAAGCGAAGTTGACAGTCTTGTTTTTCTCACCACTCCCGCCGAGTTGTCCCCAGTACGCAGTCGGGTACTTGGCTTGCGCAAGGGGACCAGAAACGACGATGACCACATGACCGTTCGCGTTAGGAGGATTTTGGTCTGTACCCTTCAGCCCACCGACCACAAGCCAGCCGTCGTCGGCTTTTGCCTTGGCTTCGACGCCATTGGCCAAACTTGTCCAGCCGTCACCCTGAATCTGATCCACTATCGCGTCGGCATTCCCCGTTAAGGTGACACTGAACTTAGTAGCCACAGCTTTGGCGAACTTGTTGCAATCTTCACTGTTATCATCGAAGACATCTTCGCAGGCGTCGATGATTCGTTGTGCCGTGGGGTTCATTTCTAGATGTTCCTGCTGGATGAGTGACGGAGGCAACTATAGTGGTGCCCACGCCGCAGTTGTTGGTTTAACCTCGTGCCAGTCGCCCGACTTCTGCTCGGTGCTCAGCGCGACTTGAATCTGAAACGCCTTTTCCCCGACGCACGCAGCGAACGCGGCCTTGAACGCAGGAAGTGCCGCCGGTGGATTAGCGATGATAGCCGCGACGGCTGCAACGCCGCCAGCGCGGATCGCGTAGTCGCGGATGTCGCCCCAAGAGACGTTGATAATCTCTTCCGGCCCACAGAACTCGGCGTACGCCACGATCTTCGTTTGCCGCGTATATGCGACCGGATGCGGAATGGGACTTCTTTCCCATTCGGCCTTGAACTCCGGCACTCCGAAGGGACTGCTAACGACCTCCTGTTTCCTGAACAGGTGCGCCATCATTCACCATGGGTTAGTGGATAATTATCCGGACAACCAGTCTGGGCTCTCCGCCGCCGAACGTTCGTCATCACCTGGCCGCAGAGCGTGAATAAAACTTGTTGAGATTGCCAGGTGGCGCCTCAGGTGTATGCCGAAGTTAGAGCGCATCACAGACTCTCGGCTCTAATCTTGCCACTCCTCGTAAGAGTCCATCTCTCAAAGCCCATTCGAGTTTCCTTCTTTTCCAGATACCCGTGATTCTTTAGCTTATCCAATACCCCTAATAGCAACTCGTCTGGAATGCCTGTATCATTGCGAATTCCGCTAGGCGCTCGTGTGGAAAATGTGCTGTTAATCATTGCCTTGAGAACTTTCTTTTCATTTTCTTCTAGCTCAATCTGGTCTGTTTCGTCTGTTGAGCGCTCTCTGGCAATGCTGCTGCTCTGAGAAGCGGTTGAAGCCGCCTGCTCAGGCTCAACTATGAGGTTCACCTTGTCCTCTGCATCTTGCGCGATTCTTCTAGTACTCTCTACATCCCTTATTAGTTTATCTGT
>JAPLID010000067.1 GCA_026389285.1 Cyanobacteriota bacterium | reverse complement strand
GTCCGCTTCTGAAATCCCAGCTGGTGGGGTGCCCATCACAACCAACCTCTGCTTGAGATGCAAACGGGAATCAGGCCGCCGTCAAGGGTTCAGCAGGGATGAAGTTTACGGAGAGCTGTCCCGACCCCTGAATGGGTACACCAAATCTATGCCAACCAGGGATACAGCACGAGTAAATCCTTCCTTGGCGACACTGTCTACGGCAATGCAACAACGATCTCCGCATCGACGAGCCAGATCTGGAATCTGTTCAGCACCTATGCCAGCACCACGGCGTACGCGATCACCGACGGCGGTGGCTACGACACGCTTGATGTTAGCAATTTCAGCGCCAATCAATTAATCAATCTGGCGCCATCTCGGCTCGATTCCACCATACCCTCGCTTTCGAATATCGGCGGCAAGGTTGGCAATGTCTCGATCGCCATCGGCACGATCATTGAGGCCGCCAAGGGTGGTAGTGGCGCAGACAGCTTCTACGGCAACATCGCCGCTAATGCTTTTTGGGGCAATGGCGGCAACGACAGCTTTTACGACAGCACAGCATCTGATACCTATTACGGCGGCAGTGGTTTCGACTCCCTTTACTTCACGGACTCGATTGATCTTTTTTCGATTGTCTACAGCTCTACAACCTCGTTCTTGTCCATAGGTAGGTTGGGCACTGCTGATGTGGACTTGGCTTACGGTGATATTGAATCGATTTTATTCAACGGTTCCGCCTATGCTTTTTCTACATTTGCCGATAGCGTGTCGCCGACATTGGTCAGCTCCACTCCGGCGGATGATGCTCAGTCGGTGGCCTTGGCTAGTAATATAATCCTGGTTTTTTCTGAAAATATTAAGGCAGGAGTTGGAAATTTTGTTCTCTCAAATGGTGTAGATGTTCGCTTGATCAGTGTCACTGACACCAGTCAGGTTTATTTTGCGGGGGCCAATGTCACCATTAATCCGCTGGCTGATCTCGTCGCTGGCTCTAGCTACTCGCTTCAGTTTGCTGCTGGGGTGATCCAAGACGCTGCCGGTAACAGTTTTGCCGGCATTCTTAATGCCACAACGCTCAACTTTTCAACTATCGCTTTGCCGCAGTTGGCGATCGTTGCTAGCGACACGACCAAGTCGGAAGGGAATAGCGCTAATACGGACTATACGTTCACGGTGAGTCGTACGGGAGATACGACGGGGATCAGCAGTGTTACTTGGGCGGTGACGGGCTCGGGAGTGAATGGGGCGAGCGGCAGCGATTTTGTGGGCGGTGCTTTCCCGTCGGGGACAGTGGAGTTTGCCGCCGGTGAAAGCAGCAAGATCATTACGGTGCTGGTGGCTGCCGATACGATTGTAGAAGGGGATGAAGCCTTTGTAGTCACGCTCAGCGGAGCGAGTAACGGGACGATCACGACAGCAGTCGCCAACGGCACGATCAACAACGATGATGTGCTGCTGCCTGAGCTGTCGATAGCGGCGACGGATGCGGTGAAGCCAGAAGAGAATAGCGGAATAATAGCCTATACCTTCACTGTCAGCCGTACGGGAGATGCGTCGGGCAGCAGCATTGCGTACTGGGCGGTGTCGGGCTCGGGGGCGAATCCAGCGAGCGGTAGTGGTGCTTTCCCGTCGGGGACAGTGGAGTTTGCCGCCGGTGAAAGCAGCAAGATCATTACGGTGCTGGTGGCAGCCGATACTGTTGGAGAAGCGGATGAAACCTTTGCGGTCACGCTCAGCGGAGCGAGTAATGCCACGATCAGTACAGCAGTTGCCAACGGCACGATCAACAACGATGATCCGCTGCCGCAGTTGGTGATTGCCGCGACTGATGCGGTGAAGGCAGAAGGGGATAGCGGAACAACGGGGTATAGCTTCACGGTCAGCCGCACGGGAGATTTAACGGTCATCAGCAGTGCCGCCTGGGCGGTGTCGGGCTCGGGGGCGAATCCAGCGAGCGGCAGTGATTTTGAGGGTGGTGCTTTCCCGTCGGGGACAGTGGAGTTTGCCGCCGGTGAAAGCAGCAAGATCATTACGGTGCTGGTGGCAGCCGATACGGTTGTAGAAGCGAATGAGACCTTTGCGGTCACGCTCGGCGGTGCGAGTAACGCCATGATCAGTACGGCCAGTGCTTCAGGAACGATCCACAACGATGATACTCAATTGGCGATTGTTGCCAGCAGTGCGACCAAGGTGGAGGGCAATAGTGGTAGTACGGCTTATACGTTCATGGTGAGCCGAAGCGGTGATCTCAGCGTTGCCAGTAGTGCGGCTTGGGCGGTGACGGGCCAGGGAGCGAATGGGGCAAGCGCCAGTGATTTTGTGGACAATACTTTCCCCTCTGGCACGCTGACGTTTGCCACTGGCGAAAGCAGCAAGACCATCACGGTGAATGTGAATGGCGACAGCACGGTGGAGTTTGACGAGGACTTTACGGTCAGCCTGTCCAATACCAGTAACGCCACGATCACGACGGCCAGCGCTTCGGGCACGATCCTCAATGACGACACGGCTGCACCGTTGGTGACGCAGGTGAGCACCTTGCCCAGCGATGGCATTCTGGCTATTGGTGCAACCGTTCGGTTGACGGTGGTGTTCTCTTCCGATGTGTTTGTCACCGAAATCCCAGCCCTGAACTTGGCCAATGGCGGTGTCGCTACTTATTCATCGGGTTCTGGGACGACAAGCCTCAACTTCACCTATGTCGTCAATGCTTCGAACATCAGTACAGCAGACTTGACGACTGCAGGCACCAACGCTATCAGCCTGCCCGGAGAAGCTGCGATCTCGAATCTTCTCGGCACCGCGGCGGTGCTGAGTGGGGCCAATGCTGTGAATCCAGCTGGTATATTGGCTGTGGATACGATCTTGCCAGTCGTCACATCGATGGCTGTTAATGGTAATACCGTAATCCTCAGCTTCAGTGAAGCTGTCAAGGGTACCAACTTGATTGCGGCTAACTTCTCGCGTCAAATTGGTACTACAGCTGCAGTCTCTGCCTCGGCAATCAGTCTTGATGTCTTGAGCAACAAGGTCACGCTCACCTTCACTGGTACTGCACCGGCCAGTAATTCGGCCGTCAAGGTCACCTATGCCGCCAATTCGGGGATCGCCATCTCGGAGTTGATCACAGATCAAGCTGGCAATTCGCTGACTGTTTTCAGTAATCAAGTTGTCGATACTTATCAATCAGTTATCACTGTTTACACCCTGGGAGATGGTGGCACTGGTTTGCCTGCCACGTCGTTCACCAACCTTGAGCTCACGGGAACGTCAGCTGTCAATGGCACTGGCAACGCTCTTGCGAATACGATCACCGGCAATAGCGCTGCCAATAGATTGAATGGCAATGCCGGTATTGACACCATCAGCGGTCTGGCTGGGGCGGATTCCATCACCGGTGGAGCTGGCCTTGATACCTTGAGCGGTGGCGCTGATGCTGACAGCTTCCTTTACACCACCCTCACCGATGGTCGAGTCGGCGGCACCAGCACCGCTCGAACGTTCGAAAGCATCACCGATTTCGAGGTTGGGCTCGATCGCATCGACGCACCGGGCACAACGGTGCGGAACGTCAAAGTGCTCGGGGCGGTCACAGCCCTGACGAATACGGCCATCGGCGCGCTGCTCAATGCCACTCCCCTCGGTGATACGGCGAACTTCGCTGCTAGTGGTGCTTCCACCTTCACGTTCGGCACTGGCGCCACGATGAGGACCTTCCTGGCTATCAACAATGGAACCGCGGCTTACTCCACAACGGCCGATGCCATTGTCGATATCACTGGTTACGGCTTATTCAATGGTGCCACCAGCCTGGCCAACCTCTCGATCTCCTGAATCCTTCACGCACAGATCGTCGCTGACTCCTGCTGCTGAGTATCAGCCTCAGGCCTTGGCCGCTGTCATCAGTTCCAGGCCATGCAGGCCCTCATACAACAGGTAGGCCGCAAACAGGATTGCCAGCACCCCCACCAGAGCCTCGGCCCGATGTTGCAACCAGTCGTTGAGTTTCTCGATCGGTTCGCGGATGGTGCCGGAGGTGCCAATCCACACCAGTGGCGGTAGCAGCAGTAGGGAGCCGGCCATCAGCGCAAACACACTGCTCACCTCCAGGTCGGCGGTCAGGCCGGGATGGTTGATCAGTAGAAGCCTGGCTTCCTTGAGATAGAAGACCAGGTTTTCTGGGGTGAGCAGGGCGCCGGCGGCGCCGATCGCCACCAGCAGCCAGGTGTCCAGCTCCGGCAATTTGTTCATCAGCCGCAGCGCCATTCCCTCCTCGCCGATCGTGGCCTGGGGGGTGAGCTGGTACAGGCCCAGGGCCAGCAGGCCCCCGGCACCGAGCAGGTCGATCAGCACCTGATCCCGCTCTCCATGGGCCAAGCTGACCGGAAAGGAGCTGCCCAGCAGCATCAACAACCCCACCGCCAGCAGATTGGCCAGGCTCCAGCCGAGCACGTAGGCAAAGGAGCGGCGCAGCGGCGCCCGGCCCAGCAGCAGCAGGGTGACCACGCCGATATGCAAGGGGCTGAAGGCGATGCCGATGCCGAACAGTGAGGACTGGCTCAGCAGGCTTGCGCTCATGGCATCCGTCGGGTGATCCTGTCGTGGCCGACACCCTAGGGAGAGCCATCATGCCGCCGGGATCCTTGTTGGGCTCGGGCAAGCGGTGCGCTCCAGCTGCGCTCACCCGATCGGTTCCCCGTTGCCCCTGAAGCCAGGGGCGCCTCAACTGGTGGTGATCCTGGCTCCGCAGAGATTGTTCCTCGATCGGACCGGCGCAAGCCGTAGCGACCCCAGGAGCCTCGCTGCGAGGATGGGCGATCCAGGTTGCTTTGGGCCCCAGCCATGGCCGTTGCAGCCTGGTGCCGCTGATCAAGGTTGGCCGTTCTTTGCGCGTTCAGCTTCAGGGGGGCTCGCCCTGCCTCGTTTCATCGACTTTGAAACCGTTCCATGCCCGGGTCCGGGCGGTGTCGATCCCGGCCGCGAGGATGATCAGACCTGTGGTAATGGTTCAGGCAGGTTCACGGGGTGATAGTCCGACCCTTTTCCCTCTGGCCCCGCCAGATCGGCAACCAGTGCCTGCTGCTGCTGATCGCCGGTGTGCTGGTGGGCCTGTTGGCTCCCACGGCAGCCCTGGCCCTCAAACCGCTGGGCCTGGCCTTCCTGCAGGCCTCCCAGATCGTGGTGATGCCGTTCCTGATCTGCGAGCTGGTTGTTGGTTTCGGCGGTCTGGGCAGCGGCTCCCTGCGCCGCCTGCTGCGCGGTGGCGTGGTGGTGCTGCTGGGCCTGTGGTTGCTGGGCGGCCTGATGGTGGTGCTGCTGCCCCAGCTCCTGCCGCCGCTCCTTTATTCGGGCTTCTTTCATGCCGGTTTGTTCCAGCAGCCCCAGGGCACGGATCTGCTGCGCACCTATCTGCCGGACAACATCTTCGCTGCCCTGGCCGCCGATAACTTCCCGGCCGTGGTGCTGTTCAGTTCGGTGCTCGGCATCCTGCTGCAGGGCATGGACAACCGCCAGGAGCTGCTGCGGGTGCTGGAGGTGGTGCGCCAGCTGTTTGGTCGCCTGAACAGCCTGATGGCGCGCGCGGTGCCGTTTGGCATCTTTGCGCTCAGTGCCGTCACCTTCGCCACTCTTGACCTGACCCAGCTGGTCAAGATTCAGGCGTTTCTGTTCCTCTGCCTGATCGCTTTTGTCGTCCTGAGTGTGTTGCTTGCCGGCCTGGTGCTGGCCTTGACCCCCCTCTCCGCCGCCGGGCTCTGGCGGATCATCAGGGGCCCCCTGGCACTCACCGCCAGCAGCGGCAATCTGCTGATCGCCCTGCCGCTGCTGGTGGAGAGCCTGCGCCAGGAGCTTTCCCAGCTGCCCGATCAGGCCGATCGGGCCGAGGAGCTCGCCGCCGAGCTGGCGCCGCTGATCTCCCTGGGCTACTCCCTGCCCACCCTTGGCCAGGTGGCGAGCCTGATCTTTCTGCCCTTTGCCGCCTGGTATGTCGATCGGCCGATGGGGATGGGGGCGACGGCCCGCATGCTGCTGACCGGCATTCCGGCTTCGGTGGCGGGCCTGAAGTCGGTGATCCGTCAGGAGCTGCTGCGCCAGGAGCTGCCGCTGCCGCTGCTCAAGCTGATCTACCTCAATGGCGACTGGCTCTATCGCTTCGAAAAGGTGCTCTCCCTCGAAGGCTTGGTGGTGCTGGCCCTACTCGTCTCCTTCGCTTCGGCCAGGAGCCTGCGGCTGCGGCCCCTGCGCCTGATCGTCTCCTCCCTGCTGGCGAGCGCCCTCGCCTTCGGCCTGGGGGCGGCGGCCCGGGCCAGCCTCAACATCACCCTCAAGGACAGCTACCGCAATGACCGCCGACTGATGGCGCTGCAACCGCTGCTGCCGGGGCCAGCACCCCAGGCTCTACCGGCGGCGCTCCGCCCTGGGCCCGTCAGTCTGGCGGCGATCCGCCAGCGGGGGGTGCTGCGGCTGGGCGTGCGCAGCGATGGCCTGCCCTGGGCCTTCCGCAATGCCAGCGGCCGCCTGGTGGGATTCGACATCGACATGGCCGAAGGACTCGCCCGCAGCCTGAGGGTGCGCTTGCAGGTCGTCGAGCTGCCCCTGGCCGAGCTGGAGGCTCTGCTGGATCAGGGCCGCATCGACCTGGCGGTCGGGGGTATTCAGTCGTCGCCGCAACGGGCGATCCGCCATCACGTCAGCCTGGGCTACGAGTCGGTCCATCTGGCCCTGATCGTCCCCGACGGCAAGGTGGGCCTGATCCAGAACCTGGCGGCCAACCCTCCGTCCCGGCCGTTGCGCATCGCCGTGGCCGATCCCCAACTGATCAGCGCCAGCCTGCGGGACCGGATCAAGGAGGAACTCGGCGGGGGGAAGGGTTCCCTCCGCATTCAGCTGGTGTCCGTTGCCGGTAAGCAGACGTTTTTCAGCACCAGCAGCCAGGCCGGGTTCGATGCGCTGATGACCACCGCCGAGGGGGGATCGGCCTGGTCGGTGCTCCACCCGCGCACCACTTTGCTGGCCAGCTTCGGCGACCGACTCACCGGCGAGCTGGTGATGCTGGTGGCGGGCGATGACCCCAATCTCAACGCCTATCTCGACGCCTGGATCAGCCAGGAGCAGGGGCGCGGCCTCATGGGCTCCCTGTTCGAGCATTGGATCGATCTTGATGCCGATCCCCAACGCCGCCATGGCTTCCGCCCCCAGGATCCCGGGCTCTGAACGTTTGCTCCAAGAAACCGCTTCACCACGCCGGCTCCGCTGTTGCTGAATCGGAGCGGCCCAGTGGCTGCGGCGTTACCGCCCAGCCCCGGCTGCCGATGGCGAGGCCGACGGGGCGATGTTCCCTTGTCCACTCAGGGTGTCCGGTGTTGTCTGCGGCTGGGTCGTCGGGGCTTTGTTCTGATCAGCTCAGCGCTGGGGCGGGGTCGCCCAGTCGGCGGCGTTCAGCTCCGGGAACAGGCCATCTTCGCGGCGCACCGCCGCCAGCCAGTTGTCCGGCAGGGGGGCGCCGTTCTCGATCGCATCGATCAGGCGCCAGAAGCGATCGAGATGGCGATGGATGCGCTCGCGCGCCAGTTCTGTGGTGGTGCCGGCTCGCAGGATGAAGCTCCAGTCGGAGCTCTGGGCCAGCAGCAGTTCGCGGCCTGCCTGGGTGAGCCAGTCCCGTTGCTCGGTGCTGCCCACACCCCGGTTCACCCGCCGCACCATCGCCCGCGAGGCCCGCTGCCATTCGGCCACCACCCAGGAGTTGGTGTCGTTGAGCCAGTAGTCGTGGTAGCCGCCCTGGCCCCAGCTGGAGGGGGAGGGCTGGCAGACCTGCAGGTTCTGGCCCACCGACAACACATTGAGCAGATGGGTGAAATTCACCCCCGACTGGGGGCCCAGCCGGAACAGCTCGCCCAAGAAGCGGGGGCCTTCAAACCACCAGTGGCCGAACAGCTCGGCATCAAAGGGCGCCACCAGCAGGGGCGGCCGATCGATTGTCTTGCTCAGGGCCTCCAGCTGGCGGCTGCGGCCTTGCAGGTAGTCGGCGGCATGGTCGGCCAGGCGCTCGATCGCTCGCTCCGGTTCATAGGGCTGTTTGGCCTCGAGGGGACAGCCCTGGGCGGTGACCCGGTGCAGCTTCAGACCCAGGGGGCGGCGGCTGCGGATGCCGAGCTCCGTGAGGCGCTCCTCGGGCAGGTCCCAACCCAGGTCGCGGTGGAACTCCCGATAGGCGCCATCGCCGGGGTAGCCCTGGCTCGCACTCCAGACCGGCAGGGTCGATTCGCTGTCGCGGGCGAAGAAGGCCACCCCGGCCGGTGAGCAGATCGGGGCGTAGACGCCATAGCGGGGGCGGGGTATGGCGTGCAGCAGGCCATGGCCGTCGAGCAGGGTGTAGCGCAGGCCGCAGTTGGCCAGCTGCTGATCGAGCCCCTCGTAATAGGCGCATTCCGGCAGCCAGATGCCAAGCGGCCGCTCCCCCAGCAGGCGCTGATGTTCGCGCACGGCGGTGAGCAGCTGGGCCCGCACCGACTCGGGCGAATCGCGCAGCAGCGGCAGGTAGCCGTGGGTGGCGCCGCAGGTGATCAGATCGAGGACACCGTCCTGCTGCAGGCGGCGGAAGCGGGTCAGCAACCGGCCGCCGCAATTGAAAAACTGCTGGCGGATCTCCACCAGGCGCATCTCCAGATCAACGGCAGCGCCGGCCAGCTCCTTCGGGGCGTCCGCTATCAACGCCAGCCGCAGCTCGAGCCAGGGCACGAAGCGCGCGTTCAGTCCTCGGTCGCTGAGCAGCGACAGCAGGGTGGGCGAGAGGCCCATCGTGAGCCTGGGCCGCTGGCGCGGATCGGCGGCGGCCAGCTCCAGCATGTCCAGCAGGGGCAGATAGCACTCCTGCAGCGCCTGGAAATACCAGTCTTCCTCGAGCGAGCCCGCTTCCCCTGATCGCACATAGGGAAGGTGAGCGTGGAGCACGAGGGCCAGATCGCCTGCCGCCATTCCCTTCCCTCTAAGCAGTCACTCTAGACGCAGCTTCTAGTCTGAGCGGTGAACTGGAATCGGGGATACCAGCATGCGCCGGGTTCTGGCGGTCGACGGCCACAGCATGTTCTATGCCCAGCAGAAGGTGGGCTGGTTCTTCGATCCCCGCCACCTGCTCGAGCTGGCCGGAGAAGGCCCCGAGCTGGAGCTCACCAGTGCCTTCTGGTACGCGGGCCTCAAGGACCCCTCCGACCAGCGCCCGTTCCGCGATGCCCTGACCAGCCTCGGCTACACCGTGCGCACCCGCCCCCTGCGGGAGCTGGGGGGGAATGGCGGCGGCGGCGATGGAGAGCAGCGCCAGTACACCCGCGCCAATCTCGATGTGGAGATCGCCATCGACCTGCTGACGGTGGCGCACCGCACCGATCAGATCTGGCTGCTCAGCGGCAGCCGTGATCTCGATCGCCTGTTGGAGGTGCTGCGGGCGAGGGGGCTGCAGATCGTCGTGATCAGCACCGAAGGCATGGTGGCCCGGGAGCTGCGCAACGCCGCCGATCGCTTCGTGGATCTGGCCAGCCTCCGGCCCCGGCTGGAGAGGAGCGATGCCCAGCAGCAACCGGTGTTCAGCCGGTCGTAGGCCCCCTTTTGTCCCACGGCCAGAGGTGCGAATCCGCACCCACCAGCTGCTGCCGCTCCTTACCGGATCGGGGGCCGTCGCGGCGCCTGGCCCCAGGCGGCAGGCCACCCCCTAGAATGTACTTAACTCATACTCATTCCGCTTAACCCCCTGTCTTCTGTCATGGCGCGCGATCCCGGCCGGGTTCTGATCTTCGACACCACCTTGCGTGACGGCGAGCAGTCGCCCGGCGCCAGCCTGAACCTGGACGAGAAGCTCGCCATCGCCCAGCAGCTGGCACGCCTGGGGGTGGACATCATCGAGGCCGGCTTCCCCTTCGCCAGCAGCGGCGATTTCAACGCCGTGCAGCGCATCGCCGCCACGGTCGGCACCGCCGACGGCCCGGTGATCTGCGGCCTGGCCCGCGCCGCCGCCGGCGACATCAAGGCCTGCGCCGAGGCGGTTGCCCCGGCCGCCCACCACCGCATCCACACCTTCATCGCCACCAGCGATATCCACCTGGAGCACAAGCTGCGCAAATCCCGCGCCGAGGTGCTCGCCATCACCCGCGAGATGGTCGCCTATGCCCGCTCCTTCGTCGACGATGTTGAGTTCTCCTGCGAGGACGCCGGCCGCAGCGACCCCGAGTACATGCACCAGGTGATCGAGGCCGCGATCGCCGCCGGCGCCACCACGATCAACATCCCCGACACAGTCGGCTATGCCACCCCGACGGAGTTCGGAGAGCTGATCGCCGGCATCATCCGCTGCGTGCCCAACATCGATCAGGCCGTGATTTCGGTGCACGGCCACAACGATCTCGGCCTGGCGGTGGCCAACTTTCTTGAGGCGGTTAAAAACGGCGCCCGCCAGCTCGAATGCACGATCAACGGCATCGGCGAGCGGGCCGGTAATGCCTCGCTCGAAGAGCTGGTGATGGCCTTGCACGTACGCCGCAGCTACTACAACCCCTTCCTGGGCCGCCCTGCCGACAGCACCACGCCTTTGACGGCAGTGCGCACCGAAGAGATCACCAAGACGTCCCGGCTGGGCAGCAATCTCACCGGCATGGCGGTGCAGCCCAACAAGGCGATCGTCGGTGCCAATGCCTTTGCCCATGAATCGGGCATCCACCAGGACGGCGTGCTCAAGCACCGGCTCACCTACGAGATCATCGACGCCCGCACCGTCGGCCTGGCCGACAACCGCATTTCCCTCGGCAAGCTGAGCGGCCGCAGCGCCTTCCGCGCCCGGCTCGAAGAGCTCGGTTACACCCTGGAGCGCCATGATCTCGACGACGCCTTTGCCCGCTTCAAGGAACTGGCCGATCGCAAACGGGAGATCACCGATCGCGATCTCGAGGCGATCGTCTCCGAGCAGGTGCAGCAGCAGGCCGAATGCCGCTTCATCCTCAAGCGGGTGCAGGTGAGCTGCGGCACCGGCCTGCTGCCCACCGCCACGGTCACCCTCGAAACCACCGATGGCGCTGAGCTGAGTGAGGCGGCGATCGGCACCGGTCCGGTCGATGCGGTCTGTCAGGCCCTGAACCGGCTGGCCGGCGTACCGAACGAACTGGTGGAGTTCAGCATCAAATCGGTCACCGAAGGCATCGATGCCATGGGCGAGGTGACGATCCGCCTGCGCCAAAATGGTGTGCTCTATTCCGGCCACTCCGCCGACACCGACATTGTCGTGGCGGCGGCCCATGCCTTCATTAACGCCCTCAATCGCCTGGTGGCCGGCGGTCAGCGGGTGCCGCTCCATCCCCAGAAAGCGCCGCTGCCGGTGGCCGAGATCCCCCGGCTTTAGTTGGATGAGCCGTCGCCCGATGAGCCATTCCCTGCTGCGGCTACAAATTTGGAGCTACGGCGTTCTGCGGTTGCTGTTCTGGGTGGTGGCGCTGGCCTACCTGCTGCTCGAGGCCCGCGAGGTGGCGGCCCAGAGGCAGTTGACTCAGATCACGGTCTTCGCGGTGCTGTTCTTGGTGGCAGGTTTCCAGATGAGTTTGGCCCGCTTCCTGTCGGGTGCGTCCGATCCGACTCAGGCCCGGATTGTGCTGCGGTGCTCGCTGGCGATGTTCTCGGCCTCGCTGTTCTCCGTCCTCGACGGCGCCCTCGATCATCTGTTCACTTCTGTGCCAGGCAGTGTGGCCGGCCTGGCCCTGCCGGCTCTCTATCTGCTGGGCTGGCTGGTGAATCTGCTCTGCGTCGTTCTCGCCCTGGGCTCGATGGAGCTGTTTCTGCCGGCGCTGCGCCGCCTGATCGCCGAGCCCTGAAACGGCTGGGCTGGGAGGTTCACCAGAGGCCGAAGAACGGCCAGTCGTCATCGTCGTCCATGTCGAACTGCCAGTGCACGTCATCACCGCCGCCGGCCTTGGGCGGTTTGGGCGGTCCGCTGAGGGTCTCCGGCGTCATCCCGGGGGCGGGCAGCACCTGGCAGGGGCAGCGGCAGGCGCCATCCGGGCCCAGATAGCCAACGGTGGGCTGGGCGCAGCCGCACTCGCAGGCTTGGGCCAGGGCGCGTTCCGGCATCACCGGCAAGCTGATGGATGCCAGGGCCGTACCCAGGGCTAGAGCGATCAACGAAGAACGATGGCGCATGAATCGCTCGCTGAAGTTCCAGTGTGGACTGCCGCCGGCACCGGTGCCAGCGAAGCGGAGGCGGCGTTGGTCCAGGGACCGCTGTAGTTCTGAACTGTGGCGATGATGAAGTCGGAGCAGCCCAGGGTCTGAGCGGCCTGCAACATCACCAGGTCGCATCGGTCGTCGTCGCAACGGATCGCTTCCGGGGGGATCGCCTGCTCGTTGGCTCGCTTCAGCGGTACTCGATCAGTTCGGTAGCGGGAAAGCGCACCTTGGCCAAGGAGGCGTATTTGTCCTCTGGGCTGCGATAACCGAGGGCGCAGACCATGCAGGTGCGGTAGTCACTGGCCTCCAGGTTGAGAATCAGGTCGTCATCCGGGCTGCTGGCTTCGAGCCCACGGGCCTCGGCGATGGCCTCGATCAAGCGATCGGCGTCGGCGTCCGCAATGGTGCGCTGGCTGAGCAGCACCACCAGGTGCGAACAATCGGTGATCTGGGATTGATTCCAGGAGTGGGGCCGCAGTTCCTGGCGCAGAGCCTGGTCCTGGATCACCAGGAACTTCCAGGGTTGCAGCCCATAGGAGGAGGGTGTCAGCACCAGGGCCTGCTCCAGGGTCGACCAGAGCGGCGCTGGAATGCTCCGATCGGCGTCGAACTGCTTGGTGGCGTAGCGCTACTGCAGGGCCTCCAGCAGGGTTTCCGGCGCGACGGCCATGGTCGATGGGGGGTGGTCGGTTCGCTTCCCTTTTCACGCTGGTGCTGCTTCAGCGGCAGCCGTGGGCCTTCGCGGATTTCAGACCAAGGCAGCTGACCCAGGCTGGCCGTCGGCCCCGCGCAGCTAGCGTTTGATTCGCTCCAGGGACCGTTCCGCAGCCCCATGTCCCTCCCCTCCAGCGGCCCCCAGCGTTCGATCACGGCCACGGTGCTCCAGCTGGCGGCCCTGCTGCTGGTGGCCCTGCTGCTGTTGTTGCCGCTGATCTGGCTGGTGAGCACCTCGCTCAAGGGGCCCGCCGAGAACATCTTCACCAGTCCACCGGCCCTGTTGCCCGCCCAGCCCAGCCTGGCGGCCTACCGCCAGCTGTTCGCGGCCAATCCGATGGCCACCTATCTGCTCAACAGCACGATCGTCAGCGCCCTGGCGGTGCTGGCCAACCTGCTGTTCTGCTCTCTGGCCGCCTATCCCTTGGCGCGGCTTCGCTTCCGCGGCCGCGGCCTGGTGCTGGCCTTGGTGGTGGCCACGATCCTGATCCCTTTTCAGGTGGTGATGATCCCGCTCTATTTGCTGATGGTGCAGCTGGGTCTGCGCAACACCCTCTGGGCCCTGATCCTGCCCCAGGCCGCCACCGCCTTTGGCATCTTTCTGCTGCGCCAGAGCTTTGTCGGGGTGCCGATCGAGCTGGAGGAGGCTGCCCGCATCGATGGCTGCAGCCCGATCGGCGCCTGGTGGAACGTGATGATTCCGGCGGCCCGGGCCGACCTGATCACCCTGGCGATGTTCGTGTTCATCGGCACCTGGAGTGATTTTCTCTGGCCCTTGATCATTCTCGATGAACCCGCCCTCTATACCTTGCCGCTGGGATTGCAGCAGCTCTCGAGCAGTTTCTCGCTCGACTGGCGATTGGTAGCGGCGGGATCTGTGGTGTCGATCCTGCCGGTGTTGCTTCTGTTTGTGCTGTTGCAGCGTTACATTTTGCCCAGCTCCACGGGGGACGCGGTCAAGGGGTGAATCGCCTCGAATCGTTGGGGGAGCGTCATCAGGCCTTGGTTGATGGCGAGTGGTCCCTTGGCTCGGTTCAGAAGTTGCCTGCCGGCGGCTGCAGCGGCGTGCTTGATCGGGGCGACGTCGGCGGACTGGAGAGGCGCCCTGGACTGAGCGGCTGAGGCGCCGGCGTCGGGCTGGACTGCAGCCCCGGGTCGGTGATTGGCACTCTCGCCGTACTGCGCAGCTGCTGTAGATCCTGCTTGATCGCCTGCTGCTGGCGATCCACATTGCGCAGCTGCTCGCCCAGCTGCTCCACCGATTGCAGCCGCTGGATCATCGCTTCCAGCTGCTGTTCCATCGCCGTGGTGCGATCCAGGGAGCGGGCATTTTCGATCGTGCTCACTTTCTGCTCCAGCTCACCGATCGTGCCGGCCTGCTGGCGCACTTTGCCCAACATCACCACAAACAGCACCACCAGCATCGAGCTGATGCTGAGCTGGAGCCAGGCCAGCCATGGCGGCTGGCCGTCCTGATCTCTGGCTCCGTTGCGCTGGTGGGAGGAGGCCATGCTGCGGGGGAGGGGCCGGGATCGGGTTGGGTTGATTCTGCTGCCGCCGGCCGCCCCTGGCCATGGCGAGCCGTGGCGGAGCGGGCCAGGCTCAGCTGTCGCCGGATCGGGCCGTTCCGCCGGCCAGCAGGGCCTTGCGGGTGCGATCGTAAACGGCCTGCGCCGTGGCGGGGCTGTCGCCCAGGCAGGTCATGCCCAGCTTGCCGAACTCCGACAAGCAGCCCAGCAGATGGAAGACACTGCCCCGCAGGCGGGCGGGGTCGTAGTGCAGGCCGGCCTCGGCCACCATGTCCACCAGGTCGAGGGGCAGCAGGCCCTTCAGCCGCGGGTCGCAGAGGTTGTCGGTGGCCACGTAGTGCAGGGGCTGGCCGGTGGGGGAGAGGAAGAGCCCGGTGCTCTGATCGAGATCGCCGGTGGTG
>JAPLID010000148.1:2155-7754 GCA_026389285.1 Cyanobacteriota bacterium | reverse complement strand
CGAGATCCACGGCCCCGCCCTTGAACACCTGCTGGTGGCAGGCGGGCGTTAGATCCAGATCGGGGAAGGAGCGCAGCAGGTCCAGGGCCAGGCCGCCGTAACGCCTCAGTTCCCCCAGACCCTTCGGCGGTCGGGGCTGCTGCAGCAGGACCAGCTTCTCCCCCAGAGCTTCCAGCTCCTCGGGGTGCTCCATGCCCATGCTCCAGACCACCCGCTCCACCGTGCCCAGCAGATTCACGGCCACGGGCATCGTGGAGCCGATCACGTTCTCAAACAGCAGGGCCGGCCCGCCGAGTCCCAGCACCCGATCGGCGATCGCCGCCAGCTCCAGGTCCGGATCCACCGGCGCCGTGATGCGGCGCAGCTGGCCGCGCTGCTCCAGCAGCCGCAGGAAATCGCGCGCCTTTTTCCACCTGGAGCTGCTTACTGTGACGCACCCCTCATCGCGCCGCGTCCCGTGCTGATCTCTTACTTCCACACCTCGGAGTGCGTTCCCCCGGTGCTCGGTCCGGCGGAGGGTGGCCCGGATGCGGCGGTGGTGATCGATGTGCTGCGGGCCACCACCACGATCGCCTGGTCCCTGCAGAACGGCGCCGAAGCGATCCAGGCCTTCGCCGATCTGACGGAGCTGGAGGCCGCCGCCGCCGCCTGGCCGGCCCAGCAGCGCCTGCGGGCCGGGGAGCGCGGCGGCCAGCGGGTGGCGGGCTACGACCTGGGCAACTCGCCCTTGGCGGTTACCCCCGAGCTGGTGGGAGGCAAGCGCATCTTCATGAGCACCACGAACGGCACCCGCTCCCTGGCGGCGGTGCGGTCCGTGCCGCTGCTGGTCACGGCGGCGCTGCCCAACCGCTCGGCTGTGGCCAGGCGGCTGCTGCAGCGCGGCTGTGAGCGGGTCTGGATCGTCGGCAGCGGCTGGGAGGGCGACTATTCGCTCGAAGACAGCCTGGCGGCCGGCGCCGTGGCCTCGGCGGCGATGGAGCTGGCTGTGGCCCCCCATGTGGGAGTGAGCTGCGGCAACGACGAAATGTTGGCGGCCCTGGCGCTCTGGCAGCAGTGGCGCCAGGACACCGAGACCTGCCTGCGGGCGGCCAGCCACGGCCAGCGACTGGTCGGTCTGGGCGATCACGACGCCGACTTCGCCTGCTGCGCCGCCGTCGACTCGCTCGAAATCGTGCCGATCCAGGCCGAGCCCGGGGTGCTGCGGGCCAGCTGAATCACCCCGGCCACCTCTGGCAGCTCCGGAGGCCTCCCCTTACAGTTCACCGGTCGCTTTGGATGGGTCAGTGAGCAGTTTTTTGGCGGCGGCCCTGCAACTGACCAGCACCTCGGATCCGGACGCGAACTTCGCGGCGGCTGAGGAGCAGATCGAGCTCGCGGCCCGCCGCGGCGCCGAGCTGGTGGGGCTGCCGGAAAACTTCGCCTTCATGGGCGACGATCAGCGGCGCATTGAGCTGGCCCCAAGCCTGGCCGAACGCTGCAGTCGCTTTCTGGTGACGATGGCCCGCCGTTATCAGGTGACCCTGCTCGGGGGTGGCTTCCCGGTGCCGGCGGGCGAATCGCTCACTTACAACCGCGCTGAGCTGGTGGGGGTCGAGGGCCAGCTGCTGGCCCGCTACGACAAGATCCACCTCTTCGATGTCGATATCCCCGACGGCACCACCTACCGCGAATCGGCCACGGTGCAGCCCGGCCAGGCGCTGCCGCCGGTGGTCGACGTGCCCGGTCTGTGCCGCATCGGTCTATCGATCTGCTATGATGTGCGCTTCCCCGAGCTCTATCGCTATCTGGCTGGAGCCGGAGCGGAGCTGCTGCTGGTACCCGCCGCCTTCACGGCTTATACCGGCAAGGATCATTGGCAGGTGCTGCTGCAGGCCCGGGCGATCGAAAACACTGCCTATGTGCTGGCGCCGGCGCAGACCGGCCTGCACTACGGCCGCCGCCAGACCCATGGCCATGCCCTGGTGATCGATCCCTGGGGCACGGTGCTGGCCGATGCGGGCCAGGGGCCCGGTCTGGCGATGGCCCCGGTGGATAATGCCCACGGTCAGCGCATCCGCAGTCAGATGCCGAGCCTTCAGCACCGCCGGCCGGCGCTGTTCTGAGGGATTTGATGGGTTTTCGCGCTGTTCTACGCCACGCCAGGGTGCATTCTCTGGCCTGCCACGGGCTCGTGGCCCTGGCCCTGGTTGTGGCAGCCGAGCTGCCCGCCTGGGCCGGCAGCAGCCTCTCGGCCTGGCGCATCAGCCGTGAGGGCAATCTTGAGCTGCGCACCAGCTCCGGGATCCAGCTGCAGGCCTTCTTCGAGGAGGGCCGAGACGGCCGTGGGCCCCGGGTGTGGGTTGATCTGCCTGGCGCTCCGCTGCGCACTCGGGTGGTGCCAGCGGGCGGAGCCGTGCGCGAAGTGCGCATCGGCAAGCCCGATCCGGCTACCACGCGCCTGGTACTGGAGTTCCAGCCCGGCACCCGCCTCGATCCGCGCCAGCTGCGCCTGGTGGGCACCGCCCGCGATCGCTGGCGCATGGAACTGACCGGTGTACCGGCGGGCTCCCTGCTGGCCGTGGGCGAAGGGGATCTCGATGCTGCCCCGGCGATCGCCCTTGGGCGTTGGAGCAACCGCAGCTTCGGCTCCGATTTCGCCAGCAGTGGTCGCACGACCTCCAGGCAGCCCCTCAGTCCCGAGGGGCTGCCGGTGGTGCCCCGCGGTCGCTTCCGAGTGGTGATCGATCCGGGTCATGGCGGCCCCGATCCAGGCGCCGTGGGCATCGATGGCCTGCGGGAGACGGACGTGGTGCTCGATGTGGCCCTGCAGGTGGCCCAGCTGCTTCAGGCCCGGGGCGTCACGGTTTCGATGACCCGCACCTCGGAGGTAGATGTGGACCTGCCGCCCCGGGTCAATCTGGCGAACGGCATCGGTGCCAACGTGTTCGTCAGCCTGCATGCCAACGCCCTGAGCATGGACAGGCCGGACGTGAACGGCGTCGAGACCTTCTACTTCGAGGGCGGCAGCTCCCGGGATTTGGCGGTGATCATTCAGGATCAGCTGATGGCGATCTCCCCCGGCACCCCGGATCGCGGCGCCAGACCCGGTCGCTTCTACGTGATCCGACGCACGACCATGCCATCGGTGCTGACCGAGATGGGGTTCGTCACCGGCCAGATCGATGCCCCCAGGCTGGCTGATCCCAACTTCCGGCGGCGCCTAGCCCAGGCCGTGACCAGCGGCATCCTGGTCTACCTGAACCGATGATCCCCGGCTCCCCCGCACCGATCGGCATCTTCGATTCCGGCCTGGGCGGCCTCAGTGTCTGGCGCCAGATCGTGCGGCAGCTCCCCGAAGAATCCACCGTCTATTTCGCCGACCGGGCCCATGTGCCCTACGGCGGTCGCCAGCCCCAGGAGATCCGGTCCTACTGCGTGGGAATCTGCACCGCCCTCACCGAGGCTGGCTGCAAGGTGATCGTGGTGGCCTGCAACACCGCCTCGGCGGTGGCCCTGCACCACCTGCGCGAGCGCTTTCCCGAATCCCTGATCCTTGGGCTGGAGCCCGCGGTCAAACCGGCGGTGGCGATCACCCGCAGCGGCGTGGTCGGCGTGATGGCGACGCCGGCCACGTTTCAAGGCCGGCTTTACCGGGCCACCGTCGGCCGCCATGCCGCCAGCGTGCAGGTGGTGGAACAGGTGTGCCTGGGCCTGGCTGATCTGGTCGAGGCCGGGGCCATCGCCGGAGCCCGCACCGATGCCCTGCTGCTGAGCTTCCTCGAGCCGATGCTGACGGCCGGGGCCGACACGATCGTGCTGGGCTGCACCCATTACCCCTTCGTGATCGAGGCGATCCGGCGGCTGGTGGGCCCCGACGTGGCTGTGATCGATCCAGCGCCGGCGGTGGCCCGCCATCTCGCCTCCCTGCTCCACCACTACGCCATGCAGGCCCCTCCCGGCAGCGCCTGCCACCGCTTTTTCACCAGCGGCGCCGCGGCGCATTTCGATCGCGATGCCCAGCTCCTGCTCGCCCTGGAGACCGCCAGCATCTCGATTCCCTGGCAGCGCCAGGGCGGCGAAGACGGTGAACTCACCCCCCCACGCCTGCACTCGCCGCCACGATCCTTCTAGGATCGCCTTCCCGCAGGAGGTCTTGTGTCGACGGTCGCAGAATTGCTCCAGCCGGTCGAGGCCGATCTCGATGCCCTGCTGGCCGATCTGCGC
This sequence comes from Cyanobacteriota bacterium, assembly GCA_026389285.1. Taxonomy (GTDB): domain Bacteria; phylum Cyanobacteriota; class Cyanobacteriia; order PCC-6307; family Cyanobiaceae; genus Cyanobium. Next base: position 3,551 of record JAPLID010000148.1, on the reverse strand, counting down.
AGTCTGATCGGTGCGGGCCATCCCATTCTTCAGGCGGCGGCTGAGCATCTGTTCGCCGCAGGCGGCAAGCGCATCCGGCCAGGCATCGTACTGCTACTTTCCCGGGCGATCTCCCACGACGGCGAGCTCAGCCCCCGCCATCGCCGCCTGGCGGAGATCACCGAGATGATCCACACCGCCTCCCTGGTCCACGACGACGTCGTCGATGGTGCCGACACCCGTCGCGGTGTGGCCACGGTGCACAGCCGTTTCAACCATCGGGTGGCGGTGCTGGCCGGCGATTTTCTGTTCGCCCAGGCCAGCTGGCACCTCGCCAATCTCGACGATCTGGAGGTGGTGAAACTGCTCTCGCGCGTGATCATGGATCTCGCCGATGGCGAAGTGAAGCAGGGCCTATTCCGCTACGACACCGGCCAGAGCTTCGAGACTTACCTCGAGAAGAGCTACTGCAAGACCGCCTCCCTGATCGCCAACAGCGCCCGGGCCGCCGGGGTGCTCTCCGGATTGCCTCCGTCCCAGCTGGATGATCTCTACCGCTTCGGGCGCCAGCTCGGCCTGGCCTTCCAGGTGGTGGATGACATCCTCGATTTCACCGGCAGCGATCTGCAGCTGGGTAAGCCGGCCGCCAGTGATCTGGCTTCGGGCTATCTCACCGCTCCGGCCCTCTTCGCCCTCGAAGAGCGGCCGGCCCTGGCCGGCCTGATCGAACGCGAGTTCTGCGAAGACGGCGATCTGGAGCAGGCGCTGGCCCTGGTGCGCGGCTGCGAGGCGATTCCCCGCTCGCGGCTCCTGGCTGAGGAGTTCACCCGTGAAGCCCACGGGGCGATCGAATGGCTGCCGGCCTCCGAGCCCCGCAGCGCCCTGCGTGCCCTGCCTGAGTTCGTGCTGAGCCGGCTGTACTGAGGGCCTGCCTCGACGTCGCCGACAAACTTTCAGACCTCAAGCCTGGTTCAGTCCAGCTTCAGGTCCGCCAGGGAGCTCAGCCAGGCAACTCCCGGAGGATAGTGGCAGGCGGCGATGGCTTCGGGCCGCAGCACCTGCACCTGGCAACCGGCCGCCAGCGCCGCCTCGGCTCCGGCCGGTGAATCCTCAAAGGCCCAGCTGGCGCAAGGATCCACCCCGAGCCTCCCGGCTGCCAGCAGAAACACATCCGGGGCCGGCTTGCCGCGCCGCAATTCCGGATCATCGCCATGCACCCGCACGCTGATCGCCGCCAGCCAGGGATGGGGAGCGGCCTTGAGCAGCACCGAATCCTGGCTGCTGCTGGTGGCCAGGGCCATCGGAATGGCCAACTGCAGGCAACGCTTCACCAGGGCTTCAGCACCAGGCATCGCCGGCGCTTGGGCCAGCAGGCGCTCGGCGATCGGCTGGCGCACCGCCAACAGCTGCTCGCAGC
>JAPLID010000148.1:0-2143 GCA_026389285.1 Cyanobacteriota bacterium | reverse complement strand
GGCGTCGGCGTCCTCTGAGCTGCTGCAGTTGGCTGGCTGTGAGCTGCAGCCCGAGATGATTGGCTGCCTGGGTCCAGGCATCGGCATGGCTGGGCTCGGTGTCCAGGAGCAGACCGTCAAGGTCGAACAGGCAGGCGGCGGGACGAGGCATGGGACCAGCCTGCCCGAAAGGGTTCAGCGCCACGGCTGAGAAGATTGTCGCGCAGTGATCCCCGGACGGAAGTCAAGAGCCTGGCCGCAGCCCAGGCGGTCCAGGCCGGAATCGCTCTGAGCAACTAACGATGGGAACCTGCCGTGCCGTTTCTGCTGAATCGCTGGCGCGCCCCCATCGATCGGGAGCGTCAGGGGTGGCTCAGAGGTGGCCTCGATCACCTTCCAGGCTGCGGGAGTACCGGGCCCGGCGTGCCAGAGCTCTTCCCCTCATCACACCGCATAGCTGTTGAGATCCGACGGAGATTGAGCGGATTGTTGTAGGTAATCAAGTTGTTGCAGGCGGCAAGCCTCCCTGCGACGCTGGCGCGCGGGTGTGTGGCGCGCACAATGTTTTGCACTCCATCCCTGGCGATCCACACCGCACACTCAGTCGGAGGAGGGGTTCTCCGGGTAGGCATCCTCCAGCGCCGTCTCCAGGGTGGTCAGCAGCAGCACCAGCGCCGCCCGCTGATCCAGTTCCTCGCTATTCACCTCCTGAATCCAGCGATGGCAGAGCCGCTCGATGTCCTGAAACAGGGGGCTACTGCCCCGCAGCAGGGTCATCACCCGTTCAACACTGGCTTCATCGATATCGGGCGGCAGGCCGACGATGTAGCGGCGGCCGTCATTGCCGATGTAGGTGAGATTGCCATCCCCATCGAGGGTCGGGCCGGCATGGGGGGTGACGGGCTGGTCCGCCATGGTTAGAGCCTCGGACGGCACTGATTACTACCTGCTAATGCCGCTGCGCAGACTTGCCAAGTAGGGGCCGCGCTGGCGCCCATCAGAGCTGCTGATCTTTGTCGGAACCTCTAGCGGGACGCGAGCACTGCACTGGGCTTGAATGACCCTGTATCACTGTCCTCCATGACCCAGGTCCCCTGCGGCGATCCGGCCCCCACGATCGAGTCGATGCTGCAGGAGCAGCGCAGCTTTGAACCACCGGTGGCGTTGGCGGCGAAGGCCCGCATCCCCTCCATGGCGGCCTATAGGGAGCTGGTGGCTGCCGCCGAGGCTGATCCCGATCGCTTCTGGGGCGAACTGGCCCGCCAGGAGCTGCACTGGTTCGAGCCGTTCGAAACGGTGCTCGACTGGAGCGACCCGCCCTTTGCCCGCTGGTTTGAAGGCGGCCGCACCAATCTTTCCTACAACTGCCTCGATCGCCATCTGGCTGGCCCACGAGCCGAGAAGACCGCCCTGATCTGGGAGGGTGAGCCTGGGGATTCGCGTACCTTCACCTACCGCCAGCTGCACGCCGAGGTCTGCCAGGCCGCCAACGCGCTCAAGGCCCTGGGGATCGGTAAGGGCGATCTGGTGGCCCTTTACATGCCGATGGTGCCGGAAGCGGCGATTGCCATGCTGGCCTGCGCCCGCATCGGCGCCCCCCATTCGGTGGTGTTCGGTGGTTTCTCGGCGGAGGCCCTGCGGGATCGCCTGATCGACGGCCAGGTGAAGCTGGTGATCACCGCCGATGGCGGTTTCCGCAAGGACAAGGCCGTGGCGCTCAAACCGGCGGTGGATGCGGCCCTGGAGGCGGACGCCTGCCCCACAGTGCAGCATGTGCTGGTGGTGCGGCGCACCCAGGAGCCCACCGCCATGGCCCCTGCGCGCGATCACTGGTGGCATGAGCTGGTGCCGGGCCAGAGCGCCGACTGCCCGGCCGAGCCGATGGCCAGCGAAGACCGGCTGTTCGTGCTCTACACCTCCGGTTCCACCGGCAAACCCAAGGGGGTGGTGCACACCACGGCCGGCTACAACCTCTGGGCCCATCTCACCTTCCAGTGGATCTTCGACATCCGTGAGGACGACATCCATTGGTGCACCGCCGATGTCGGCTGGATTACCGGCCACAGCTACATCGTCTACGGCCCGCTCTCGAATGGGGCCACCACGGTGATGTACGAGGGTGCGCCGCGCCCCTCCAAGCCCGGCGCCTTCTGGGAGGTGATCC
>JAPLID010000059.1 GCA_026389285.1 Cyanobacteriota bacterium | reverse complement strand
TCGATTCCTGATCCGACCCCGTGATCAGGTGAATCGTCACCTCGTCTCCGGTTGGGGTGATCTCATTGACCATGCGCAGGAACTCCACCAGGTTGCGGACCTGATGGAAGGCGCGGATGTAGGGTTCGCGAATGATGATCCCCGTAGCACCGCGGAGATAGTCACCGAACAGGCGCCGGTAGCTCCAGCCCTTGGAGTTTTCAGGGACAACCAGATGCTTCTCTTTGAGAGGGGAGGTCTCCTGTTGGATTGTGGGTATCTCGGTCTGGTCCTGTGAAGCTGTTGATGCTGATAGGGGAGTGGCTGGCGGTGGTGTTGGGGCTTGAGTCCCTTCCCCAGGAGCTGGCTCACTGGCCTGTCCGCCCGCCTGGGTGGCGAGAGGCCTGAGACCAGCGAAAGCGGGATATTGCTGCTCCTCCGGCGTGAGCACCGTCACCACCGCTCCGGTTTCCAGATCCCGGTACGTGAAGTCGTTGGCCTTGAAGGTGTCGTCGATCCGCAGGATCTGCTCCCGCACCCGGCGCCGGCACTCCAGGGCGAACTCCAGCAACTCCGCCATCTCCTCCTTGCTGGCCTTGCCATTGGGATGGATGATCTTCATCAAGCCAGAAAACGTTTTCTCAAAGCCGGTCTGATCGCGGGTGGACACCTCGGAGCTGATCTCAAAGAATGGCTTGTACAACCCCGTGTAATCTTCAGTCCGCAGATGCTTGAGCACCTCGGCGATGTAGTCCACAACAAAGCCATAGCCCGTGCAATAGAGCTCATGGCGTACCGGCTGCACTTCCCAGCCAGGATTGAAGGCATGGATACGATCAATGAAAGCTGAGTCGATGTATTTATCTGGAAGGGGTTCGTAGAAGTGGGAATGCTTGAGCATGTAGGCCACCGACTTCTGGGTGTTGCCCATGAACACCATCGAGGCTTCCGCCGAGAGCTGCTCGATGCCCCGCGAGAAGGTGCGGTTGGCCATGTAGTTCTTCATGATGTCAACCAGCGTCTTGTCGACCCGTTTGTCTTTGCCGGCGAACTCGTCAAAGCAGACGCAGTCCCAGTAGCCCACCAGGCCGATCTTGCCGCTGGCATTGCTGACGAACAGCTTGGGTGCGGTGACCTCCGAGCCGGAAATCAACATGCCGTGGGGTGAGAACTCGGCGTAGATGTGGGATTTGCCGGTTCCCTTGGGGCCGAGCTCCAGCAGGTTGTAGTTGCGCTCGCAGAAGGGGATCAGTCGGATCAGGGTCAGCAGTTTGGCGCGGCGGCTGAAGTGCTCCGGGTTGAAGCCCACGCTCTGCATGAGCACATCCAGCCACTCCTCGGTGCTGAACTGAGCCCTGGCTGCTAAGAACTCTTCGTGGTTGACGCCGGCTACCTGAATCGGTTTGAGGCCGGCGATGGCCCAGGGGCTGGCTTTGGGATCCACCGGTATCGCATATTCCACATCGCTGATCGCCCAGATGCCGCCCACCAGCATCTTGGGAAAGCGTTTGACGTAGGAGTCGTCAATCGGAACTTTTTTAAGGCCGAGATTGGTGAACTCTGCTTCGTGGAAGCCGCCTTTGTCGTTGAAGGTCGCCGTGACCTTGTCGATCACCTTGTGATTGCCACGATCACTGATCGTGGAGCGCACCAGTTCTGCCTGATTGCGGTGCACATAGTGCTTGGCCAGAATGCGGCGCACCGATTCCAGTCCCTCCTGAATCAGGGCAGGATCATCGGTGGCGCAGTGTTGACCCAGCAGATACTCGAGCACGTAGGTGGGCACCACCGCGTTCTGCTTGAGCTCGGTGGTGAGGTCTTTGCGCACCACCAGGCCCGGGAAATGCTCCAGGATTTTCTGATCGAGGCGGGACGGCTCAGCAGGCATCAGCGGTCACCAGAGGGTTTGGCAGGGAAAGGTGGTCAGCTGCGGATCGGCGGTGAGCAGCACCAGGCGCTCCAGTTCGGCCTGGGCTGCCAGCACCCGATCAAAGGGATCGCGGTGGGGTTGGCCGTAGGCACCGGCCCGGAGCCCATGGGCCTGGCTGATCGGCAATCCCTGAAAGCCATCGGCCTGCAACAGGCCAGGCAGATCACCGATGGCGCCGGCCAGCTCGGGCAGCTTGCCGCGATGGTGCTTGAGGCTGAGCTCCCAGACACTGGCAGCACTCACCCGGATCTCGCTGTTGGAATCGACCAGCAGCTCATGGACGGCCGTGGAGAGACGGGAGGGATCGAACCACCACCACAGCAGCACGTGACTGTCGAGCAAATAGGCGGAGCCAGTAGGAGCAGGGCTCCTCACAACTGGGACGCCTCAGCGAGCAGGGGGCTGCTGTCCCACTCAGCGAGCTCGTCCGGCGCCAGGGGCTCCAGCAGCGCATCCGGATGGCTGAGGGGACCGAGCTGGCGCAGCCGCCCCGGAATGCGCTGGGGAGCCTGTGCTTCCAGGGGCACCAGCCGTGCCCAGGGTTTGCCCGCCTTGGCCAGCACGATCGTTTCGCCGGCATGGGCGGCATCGATCAGGCGCGACAGGTGGGTTTTGGCCTGGTGGACGTTCACCACTCGCATTGGACCCTCCCGCATGACGGCGCCTCCAGCGACCAGGTTAGTTTAGGCATGGACTAAGACCATCAGAAGTCGTCGAAGTCGCTGCCGAAGGGCCGCTGCAGCTTGAGTTCCACCGTCTTGTAGGGAACGGTCGTGGCGACACCCTCCAGCAGCAGCTCGAAGCGAAGCTCCAGCAGCTTGTTGTTGTAGGTGTCCGCCGCATTGGAGAGCGCCAGGGTCAGCTGCTGCTCCCGCGCGCGCGGATCGCTGGCGGTGGAATCCAGTCGCAGCGTACGCGGTTCACAGAGCAACACCCCATCCTCCTTGGCGTAGAGGGCAACCCGCAGCTGGATCGGCAAGCGCTTCTTCGCCTCCACCGGTTCCAGCTGGAATAGGCCGAAGTTGAGCTTGCCGGTGGTGATTTTCACGGGCATGCGTAGCAGCTCCACCCCCACCGGCCGGCTTTCGTCCTTGCGTTCCCGCTTGAGCCTGATCACCGGCACCACCACCTCCTGCAGGGAGGTGCCGCCATGGACGAAGCGAGAGCCCGAACCTTGACGGGGGTAGCGATCAAGACCCAGTGGGAAGACGGCACTCCAGTCGCCTGACAGGCCCAGCTGCTCGGCCGTGAACACCTTCTGGCCGGAGCTGGCCTTGATGCCGCTGCCCAGGGCGAAGCGCCGGTTCTTGAAGGTGAGCTCCTTGGCGGCGGGGTACTCGGAGCGGTCGTTGGCATCCACCGGCTCCTGCTGGAACAGGAAGCCGTGATCGGCGGTGATGACGGCCTGGCTGCCCTTAAGGCTGGCGATCTTGCGCAGGATCTGTTCAAGCTCCTCAAAGGTCTGCTCCACCGCCTGGCAGGTCTGCGCCTCGGTATCGCGCTTGTCACCGACCTGGTCGATGCGGTTGTGATAGATCACGATCAGGTCGTGATCGCGGGTCAGTTCGGCCCCCTCGCCTGTGGTGGAGAGGTTGAGGAACTCTTCCGATTGGATGGCCTTGGCCCGGCCGTTTGCATAGGCCTTGAGGATTTTGTCGCGGTTGGCTGTACCCGTAGCGCTCTGGCCATCCACCAGGGCGGTGCCGTCGGCGGGATTGAGGCTGTATTGCGCGCCGGGCAGCAGGGACGCCATGCCCAGCTGGGTGTATGTGGGCAAGGCGCCGAGCAGGGCCTCCACCTCCGCCTGCCAGCCTTTGCCGGCCTGGCTGTTGAGACGATCGGCGAAGTCGCGAGCGGCCTCATAACGCAGGGCATCGGAGACCACCACGAACAGGCGCTTGAGGCCCTTGGAAGAAAGCGGTGCATGCACATAGCGCATATGGAACTCCTTCTGCCGCGGCAGGGCCGTGGAGCTCCAGGCGCCCAGTTGGCTCACCTGATCGCTCCAGCGGTTGGTGAGGGGCAGCAGCACGTTGTTGACGTACTGACTTTCGAGCCAGTCGCGCAGCGGTTTGAGCAGCCCGGGTTGTTGGTAGGTGCGGGCGTGGAAGATGCAGCGGCGGTAGGCCTGGTCGAGCCGCCACCAGCCGTTGCAGTAGCGCTGCAAGCCCTCGTCGAAGCTGGGCACCTGCAGATCCACTTTCGCCAGGAGGCTGCGGAAGCTGATCGCCTGCTCCAGGGCGCGGTAGCCGTGCTGGTGCTTGTCGAACCAGCAGGAGCTGCCGCGGTTGCGGATCGTCTCCAGCAGCTCGACGTAGGTGGCAGATTGGCTACCAGCGTGGTGGTTGCCGCCCTGGGGGGCGCTGGATTGGAAGCGCTGCAGCAGCCGGCTGAGCACGAAGCGCTCGATCAGTTCATAGGTGTCGTCGTCGCCGGGGTCGTAGCGCTCGGGCGCATCGTTGAGTTGCTCCTCAATCCGCAGCACGCCGGCCAGGTGATCACTCCAGCGCTCAAAGGCGGCCCGATTGCTGAGGCTGTCTTTCCAGACGCTCAGGAACACCCGCCCGTGGGGCTGCAGGTTGCCGGCGGGGCCGATCGAGCTGACGCTATTGAACAGGGCAACGGCGAAGTCGCGCAGGTTGGGTTCAGGGCTCTGGTACCCGAACTTCTCGCCCACAACCCGCCAGAAGAAACCGTTGAGCTGATGGCTGGCGTAGAGAGCCTCGACCGGATCGTCGGCCTCGGAGTCGGACGGATCCAGCTGGCAGAACGCGTGCTGCAGCAGTTTGTCGATGTCGGGCTGCTGCTTGGCCAGCACCGCGAGCATCTTCAGCCGCACCGCCGCTACGTCGTCATTCGGACGCAACAGCTCCTTGAGCTTGTTGGTGCGCACCGGTGAGCGGAAAAAGGCCTTGTGCTGCTGGGCCAACTCCTTGAACTCCAGGGTCAGCCCGGCCTCTTCAATGTCCAATGACGCCCGATCGGCGCTGAACTCATGGCCGGCCAGCAGCAGATCGAGCAGCCAGTTCTCCGGCTCGGCCGGTTTGGCGCAGGGAAGATACAGCAGAAAGCGTTGCTCGAGGGGGGCACGGCTGATCGCTACCTTCACGGAGAAGTCGTTACCCGCCACCCGCAGCTTCTCGGCAGCAGCGGGCTGGTAGTCGTCAAACTCCGAAGCCCACTCGCCATTGGGGTCGTACCAGAGCACGACGCGACGGCGGCTCAGGGCGGCGTTGAGGCTTTCGTGGATGCGGGTGGAGGTGGTGCTCATGCCTCAGGCCAGGGGTTGATCAGGGACAGATTGATGTCCTCGAAATCAGCGGTGTTGCGCGTCGCCAGGGTGGCCTCCAGGGCCAGGGCTGTGGCCGCGATCACCGCATCGGCCGTGGCCATGGGCCTGCCGATGCGGCTGCGCTGCTGGAGCAGGGCCGCATACCAATGGGCCGCCGCCCGATCACAGGGGACGACGCGCCCGGCAAACAAGTCGGCCACCAGGTTGTCCCAGCGCTGCTGCAGGGCGGCACGGCGCCGGCCATCAGCGAGCCGGGCCAGACCATGGAGGAACTCGGCTTCATTCATGGCCGTGATCCCTACGGCGTCCAGGTCGAGCTGGTCGGCCCAGGCCAGGACAGCCGCTTCGGGTTCGGGGCGCATCAGCTCAGAGATCACGTTGGTGTCGAGCAGAACCATCGCTGTTGGCTCAGTCAAGGTCAGCGGGTTCAGGGCTGGAGGTCCGCGGCGGCAGCTCCAGCTCGACGCCGCCCAGATCGGCGAAATGGGCGTGGATGCGGCTGCCGAGCCCAGCAGCGCCGGCTACGGCCTGGGCCGGAGCATCGACGGCGTTTCGCAGGATCACCCGCACTTCCTCCTCCATCGAACGGCCATGGTGGGCCGCCTGGAGGCGCAGGCGGGATTTGAGGGCGTCGTCGAGGTTGCGGATGGTGAGGGAGGCCATCGGCGCGGGTGATTGCACTGCAATCAACGCTAGCAGCGGCCCTGTGGGGGGGGATTGGGTGGTGGTATTGCCAGATTGGCCAATACTTCGCGCCATGGCGCTGCCGAACCTCTGGGGCCTCTACAACCTGCGCTCCTCGCCCTGCTTCCAGGCCACCCTGCGGGTGCAATATAGACAAAGCCCAGCTGGTGGAGCTGTGGCAGGTGAAGCAACCCTCGGTGTCGCAGACCTTGCAGCAACTGACTGAGGCCGGAGCTGTTGAGGCCTTGCCTCGGCGGGGTCGTGCTCAGCAAGGTCGGCATCACAGAGCACTAGGAATCGTGAGTAGCAGCTCGTTGTTGTCAATGAGGCGGTAATGCGGAAGCTTCCCTGACAACTCCAGTGTTCGCGAAAGAATCAAGGGCACGCCTTCGCCGCGACGATCCATGATGTGGCGGCGATGGCTGACGCCTGCAGCAGCCCCTACAGGACAACGGGCAAGCAGGCTGGCGACCAACTCATTGCGGCAAGCCTGACGGAGCGGCAAGCTTTCAGGAGTCATCGTGTTTGGCAGCATGCCTGGCGAAAAGATTTCGAGGCGATCATCAAAGAGGCGGAGTCTCACCTTGCTGCCGGGGATGGAGTAATCGCGATGGGCAACGGCATTGGTGATGGCTTCGAACATAGCCAGAGCATCAAACTGTGGGCGATCAATCCGGCCTCCCTCCAGCGTCTTCGCAGCTCCCGTGCGGCTGTTGCGAGCCACAAACCTGCAGGCGGCTGTGATCTGTTGATCCAATGGGCCTGTGAGATCGGCAGCGTCACGCTGGTACATGACATCCTCTCCCTGAGGCGTTATCTCGGTACCCGCATAGGCAACAGCCTGGATGTAAGCGCCCCTGAGGAATTGCTGGGGATTGAGGCTGGTAAGCAGTATTCCTGCCACGGAAGGGTGGAGAGATCCGTCGTCTGCTTGGACCACCAGGCCTGTCTTCGACTGCCAATTGGCATCAGTTGATAACTGAGGTTGAAAACGTTCGAGCAACGTGGCATCAAGATCCTCGCATTGAGCAGACATAACCGGCAGCTCATCAAATCGGATCAGGCGGCTCTGGCTGCGCTGCTGAAAGAGCTGCGCCAAGTAGTCAGGCGGAATAGGGCGTTTTGAGGAACCGACCCGGTGCAAGTAGCCAGCAGGGCTCTGATGTACAAACAGACTGGATGCGATGTCAACCCTGAGGGTGGCGTGATCCACGCCAAGGGAATCGGGCAGCGTGAGCCGCTCAATCACTGGGGCCAAGGGCGGCTTGATGCTGTCCTCAACGGCATGGCGCACCAAGGCCTCGACGAGATCAAGGCGATCAACAGGGATTCCCAGGACATCGCGAGTCTTGTCATCAATGCCGAGCAGCAGAGTGCCGCCGGTTCTGCTGTTGGCGAAGGCAGCGAGCTCATCAGCCAGGTCGCTCGGGGAGGGGCAACGCACAGACGCTCCGCAAAAGCGAACCTCTTTGCATCCCAGGAGGTTGTCTTCTCCCAGGCTGAGCTTGGCGATCAGTTCATTTCGGCTCAGTCGCATCTCACACCTCCCGCCCAAGCCGGGCCCAACGCCGAGCCAGCGCCTGTCGCTGCCGGAAAAGGGCGATCGAGGTTCTCCCACTCCATGGCGAGCAGGTGAGCTGACTCGAACAACTGCTTCAAGGTGGTGGCATCAACAATGCTGGCTTGGCTGCCCTCTCGAATGGCAAACAGGGCTTTGCCTGAGGGAGCGGAACGGTCGGCATGGGCAGGGATGGGGATGGCTCCGGCTTCCTGTTCCATCTGTCGGTAGGCAGCCTGCAGAGGATCGATCCAATTGCCACTGTTGTGGTCGGTGATGGCACCGCAGTCAATACCGGCAGCCATGAACTGGACCAACCAGCGCTCGGGTGTCACCTCCTGGTCTGTGCCGATGGCCTGGTGCCAGTGGGGGGTACCGAGTGAAGCCACGGGACTGGATGGGCTGGCGGAGAGCGCGTTTGGATCCGGCATGGCAGTGATCATCGCCGCGAATGTCCGAGCCGCCGGTACTTCTGCAGCCGGCTGTTGGGGGTATCCGGCAAGGTGTAGCCGATCTCGTCTCGATCCAGGAGCTGGCGGATCGTGCGGTTGAGCGCCCCGGAGACGGAATCTCGCCCTAGGGCCTGGGCAATTTCAGACTTGCTCAAGGGCCCGTCGGCCAGGGCTTGGAGCACGAAGTGGGCGAGTCCGCCCTCCGCCAGCGACTCTGCCCCTGACTCTGCCCCTGACTCTGCCCTCCTGGGCCGACTCTGCCCCTGGGCTGGGGAGCTGGCTTGGGCTAGGGGCAGAGTCACCCGAAAACGCAGGCCCACCTCTTCAAACAGGGGTGGCGGCAGGTGTTGGCTGGCGGCTTCTTCCAGGATCACAGGGATACCACTGCCCCACTGCTCGATCAGGCCGAGTTCGCGGAACACGCGACTGATCACGCGATTGCGCAGGCGGCTGATCCCGCGCGGGAGGTCGTCGAGGCTCAGGCCAGGAATCAGCACACCTGGGTTTTCAATTTCGATTCGGTCGTCGAAATAGGGTTTGCTTTGCGTGGGTTGTGAGCAACTTAACAGCGTATCTCGGCATATTAAACTAAACATTATTGCGTCAAAGATATTTGCGAAGATCAGGAGCAGCGCTAGCCGGCTTTTGCGCAGCGATAATTGCAGGTCTGACGCCCCACGCTTTTTCCAATTTCTCCCTATCACGTTTGTCGATCTTGCGGGTCGAGACGATGACTGAACTCTCTCTGACTCGACGATTGTTTGGGGCTAAGCTGGCTAAATGGGAAACGGCATCATCATACTCTTGCCTAGAATTAACAACATAGGCTATCTGCTCATACGCATCTTCGAGATGACTTCCTTTTAGTTCAACCAATAAGACATCAATCTGATGAGATCGGAACAAGACGAACATCCCGTCACACTTCTTCCGATTGTCCGTGAAGACACATCCATCGAGGGCGACGGCAACAGCAGCTTCATTCTTCTTGGGCCTAAAGACAACGTGAATTCCCGCGTCCAGGAAGCACAGATCACCGCAGCAGAGATCGCAGGGCAACTTGTTTGCCAGGCAGATACATCGAGCCAGGTTTGCCGGGACCAGAGCAGGCCGTGCTGATGCAGTCATAATCTAGCCTGCCTCCCCTTGAGAAGCCTTAAGCGCTTCCCACTCGAGATCACGCATCAAATCATAAAGATGGGAGACATCATTGAAATTGTCGATAAGCGTGTCAGCAGTCAGACCCTCCTCTCTATCCATTAAATCAATCTGACTGTCGCGAGTAATTTGATAGACAGCTGTATCATTAGGATCAAGAGGATAAAGGTTGCGAATATGCGTCCAGTCCTCACTTTCAACGGATTTGGGAAGCAACTTATCGACAGCGAATCTCTTGAGTAGATTGTTTACGCCTTCAACAACAACTGAACTATGCGTTGTTAAGATGAATTGAGTATTGGGAAAGCACCTGAGCAGATCAGAGACAACCCTTTGCTGCCAAGCAGGATGGAGGTGAAGGTCAACCTCATCAATCAAAACAATGGCAGGAGATTCCAACGAATTTTCCATATCTGGGTTCCCTGCAGCCATGCGTCTAGATAGGTCGATTGCGAGTCCAATCATGGTCTTGTACCCATCACTTAACTGTGCAAGCTCAAGAGTCTCATCATTCTCTGTAACAATGAGGCGAGGAGGGGGTTTAACAGCAAACCGTGGATTCGTAAGACTTGGAAAGAGTGTTGTTAGGCATTGCCGAACCGCACGTAATTGTGGATGCGCAACATCAAAATTGCGCATTGCATTACGGAGCCTTAACTCTTCCATCTCTTTGTTGTAATACCAAATAAAGGAAGATCTAAAATTGGATCCCGACGCCAGAGCTTGGTCTAGAGCATCAAGAATCCGGTCTGATTCTGAATCAAAGCCACGACGCCTCTCCGGGATATCTAGCAAAGCCCTGCTTACGCCATAAAAGGCGAAAACAGGGAGAGTGAACTCATCGCCATTCTCAAGTGGGGTCAGGATCTCTCGGTCAAGATAGTCTCTGAGTTGACGTTTGCCCGTCTCAGGTATCTTGGTTTTAGTGCTACGTGCTCTCTTGATACAGTCCCATGCGATCCCATCTACGGTTTCTACCGAAATACGGGCGTAAGGAAGTTCTTTGCCAGCGATTTGACGTATCTCTCCTCTTGCCTCAAATCCTCTACCTTTTGCTTTGGGCAAATAAGAGATAATAGTACCCAGGGCGATCGATATTGCATCCAAGAATGTCGTTTTCCCAGCCCCATTTTCTCCCATGAGAACGGTAAGCCTTGGGCCAAGCTGAAGTGAGGCGGCAGATTTGCACCGAAAGTCAGTTACATCTACCAGTTTTAATTTCACGATGCCTCCTTGATCATTCTTGCAAACGGAAGTGGTGAGTAATTGTAGATACGCAATTTTAGCTCACTCCTCCTTCGCCGCCAACCCAGGAATGGGCGCCAGCACGTCCTGAAGCTTAAGGTAGTTCACCTTGACGCCGTCATCGAGATCGAGTTCGATGCGTTGCTGGGCCAGGGGCAGCAGCGAATCCTGCTCCCAGGCCTGGCAGTCCTTGAGCACCTTGGATATCTTTTCGGCTTCCTTGCGGGCGGCGATGCGGTCGCGGGTGGGCAGGGCGTCGTTGAGTTGATCGAGGCCGAGCTGGGCTTGGCGGGCTTCCAGTTTCTGCAGGTAGGGGCGGAAGTAGTGGTTGAGCACCAGGTTGAGGGTGTCTTTGGTGTAGCGGTGCAGGTAGATCAGGCAGGCGAAGCCACCCTTGACAGGGCCAGCGGGGCTCTGCACCAGCCAGTAGATCGGCCGTTTTTTGTAGGTTTGCAGGTGATCTTTGTAGAAGTCTGTGCAGAAGTATTTGCGCAGGTCTTTGCCGAGGGATGTTTCGATGAAGGCCAGATCGGTGTTGAGGGAGCTGGCGGGGAAAGTGACGCGCAGTAACTCGCGGCTGCGGGCGACGATGTCGTCTTCAAACCAT
>JAPLID010000012.1 GCA_026389285.1 Cyanobacteriota bacterium | reverse complement strand
GTCCGCTTCTGAAATCCCAGCTGGTGGGGTGCCCATCACAACCAACCTCTGCTTGAGATGCAAACGGGAATCAGGCCGCCGTCAAGGGTTCAGCAGGGATGAAGTTTACGGAGAGCTGTCCCGACCCCTGAATGGGTACGTAAAGTCGATGAATGCAAAGCACAATATCGTCTAGATAGTTCTGCAGTTGGGGCGCTTGGGGTGTTTCCAGTAGTACGGGTTGAATTGCATCTGGAACCTGCAAGGCATTCAACAGCTTTTTGAACTCGATCAGGTCGGACAGCCCCGTGACGCGAACCCAAAGGGGATAGCCGCCAGCCCGGATCGCTGCCAATTGGTCGGCCCTGACATGGTCATGGAATCGAACACCTTCTGGTCTGATCTCCAAAACAGTGCAAAGAGTGGGAGCGCGACCTCCGTAGACATAAAGTGCTGCCGGTAGGTTGCCCGGTCGTGTTTCAAGACGACGTGAAGTGAAGCTGACAGGAAAGGCCGCTTGCTCTTTTTTCGTGATCACTTTTTTCACGTCAATAAAAAGATGATGATGATTGAAGCCAAGCTCAGCTCCCCTTGAAACGGCGTTGACCAGTTGACCCTGTGGCCTTGTCGACAGGGCTGACCGATGCTAACCCGTTGCGATCTAGGCCATTCAAGCTGCCTGTATTCAGTCCAAGTTTGAGGATACTGCGGTTTGTCAGCCAGCGCCCAGGATCAGGGCCGAGGCCGATCCCTTCGCCGCCCGCCTAGTCCGGAGTGACCCGGCTCTCCGGCCCAGGGTTTGGGGCCTTACAGCTTGGGTTCGGCGGCAGAAGGGCTTGCCTGCCACCCCTGATATTGGGTTTTCCCCTCATAGCAGAGTCCGCACTGAACCGACGGTTGCGACAATCGCTTCGCCCCGTGTTTCGGGCGCCAGCACCATCTTGGCTGGTCATCTCAAAATAAGATTTTGACGCAATGGATCTCTGGATTCTTCAGAAACGTCCATCTGGCCTGCTGGAGCCCTTTGAGTTGACGCGCCTGAGGGAAGAAGCTCGTGAACTTGGCATCCGTGCTGAAGCTGTTGCTCCTGAGGAGATTGATCTGATTGTCAGCCGCGGCGGTCGTCGCTCGATTCGTCGTTGCGGCATAGAAGTGGATCTTCCCGATGCTCTGCTGCCACGCACAGGCAGTGCCACTGACTACTTCAGCCTGGCGATTCTGCGACAGATGGAGCATCTCGGCGTCCAGGTGATTAACTCAAGCCAGGCGATTGAAGCGGTTAAGGATAAGCTTTATTCTCTTCAGATTCTCGCTCAGAACAATCTGCCGATCCCGAGAACCATGCTAGTTCGCTTCCCGGTGGATGTGGACCTCGTGGCCCAGCAGATCGGCTTTCCCTGTGTGGTGAAGCTGTTGGTGGGCTCCTATGGCGAAGGTGTGCTCTTAAGCCGTGATCCAGGGAGCTTTCGTGACCTTATGGAAATGATCTCGAGCCTCGATCGCTCTCAGGCTGTGATTCTGCAGCAGTACATCGGCAGCCATCCTGGCCAGGACTTGCGGGTGTGGGTGATTGGTGGTCGTGTATTGGGTGCCATGCTGCGCAGCAGCGCCGACGGCAGCTTCAAGGCCAATATTAGTCGCGGCGGTAATGGCCAGCCCTATCGTCTCCGTCCTGAGGTCGAACGCCTGGCATTGAATAGCGCCGCTGCTCTAAATCTGGATATCGCTGGTGTGGATTTGTTATTCGATCACGATCAATACAGTGTCTGTGAGGTGAACAGTGCTGCTGGCTTCGCTGGTTTTGAAGCGGCAACCGGTCTCAACGTGGCCGGCGCTATTCTGGAACGCTGCTTGGAGCGATCGTCAAAAGAATCTATTTCTCCAGCCGTAGGCCAGTGTCGGGCCGATCCGATTCCAGTTTGTCCCACTCACTGAACCATCTGACCTGCCCAACCCCTTACAGGCTTGAGCCCAACTCTGAACCTTTGTCTTCAGCCTCCAGCTTCCGTCGCAAGCACAGGATCCGGTGGGCGGTTCGCTCATACTGCGCAACCCAGAGGATAGGTACAAAGAGCAGGGAGTATCCCAGAGTGGGCACCGCCAGCAGCAAACTCAGGCCAGTGCACAGCTCAGGTGAGAGGTAAGCCGGCCGAGGGATGGCGCCCTCAAGGCCCAGCGCTTCAGCGCGATAGACGATGGCTTGCTCCTCTGGAGGCAGAAATTGCATCGGTGGTGAGCGAACATCTTGATGATCGCAACGGCAGGTTAACGGTGATTGAGCTCTCAGAGTTCAGCGTCACCAGATCCTGTGTTTCACCGCACCCTCGTCCCGTAGCCGTTCGCTTAGTTGTAACTCCGCAACCTGTTCTGAATCGGTGCTCGGCCCATTTCCCTCCGCCAAAAGGGTATCGGCGCCTTCTCTGCATTCCCTCGCGCCAACAGGTCTAGCCGCCAGGTCTCGTCAGGCGCTGCTTCTCGTCCTGGTAGCCCTCTCTGGCGCGGCAGTGTTTCTGCTGGGCTTGGGCCAGACCGGGCTGGTGGATGAGACGCCAGCCCTATTTGCCGCCTCCGCACGCCACATGGCCGATAGCGGCGACTGGCTCATCCCCCAGGTCAACGGCTTACCCCGCTACGACAAGCCTCCCCTGATCTACTGGCTGATGGGCGGCCTCTATGCCCTTCCCGGTTCCGACCAGTGGGATCCCCTTGGCAGCTGGGCTGCCAGGCTGCCCTCTGCTCTGGCCAGCATGGCCACGATGGTGGCCCTGGGCGACACCCTCCTGCGCTGGCCTCCGTCTGGCCTGGCAGGCGACGGCCCCCCCGCGGCCGGATTG
>JAPLID010000002.1 GCA_026389285.1 Cyanobacteriota bacterium | reverse complement strand
GTATCACCTGCGGTGGCTCACTTTTCGCTGTCGCCTCCCCCTGCCATGGCAGGGGGAGGACACGGGGTAACCCGCCTACGTAATTGACGCGACCCGCCTACGTAGTTGACACCGGGCAACCGGGCCACCGACTACAGGATCCTGCTGGAGAAGCACGAGATCGGCTGCAGCATGTCCGCCAAGGGCTGCTGCTGGGATAACGCTGTGGCGGAGAGCTTTTTCTCCACCCTCTAGCGGAAGGCTTCTGCGAAGCAGTAGCTGGAGCTGGACCTCGATGACAATCGCAAGGAGCTGATCGCTCCGCAACAGCTGCAGCGCGATCTTGCTTTCTGGATCGAGGGCTACTACAACCGCGAGCGCCGTCATTCAACGATCGGCTACCTCAGTCCGATCGTCTACGAACAGCAGTTCGTCTCTACCCCTAAACTCACCCCTGCGTAGCCCTGAGATCTGTCCACGAAACCGGGGGAACCCTATGGCGGACGTTATCGGCAGCAGTGGACATATTTCCGAGGTGATGAACAAGCAGCGTCCACTTTCAGGGCACCTCGAAAAATAGCCAATCACAAGTAATTCCCGTTTAAGACCCAATCCAGACTCATTTCACTGTAGTTAGTCTCCTTTCAAGACTTCCTGGACTGCGCCAATCTTTTGGATTGTTCGAGGTGCCCTTCATTGACAATGATCCGAAAGCTCATTGCCAAGTTTGACATTCCCGCAGAGGTTCTCATCCGCAGTTCGGAAGGTTCAACTGCTAAGAAGAGCGGCTTCGTTGTGACCTCCAAGGGACGCGCATCGGTGAAGAATCGAACCACTCGGACCCAAGCTCGAGTTGCAGCAGGCTGATCTCACGAATTTCTTCAACGGCTCGGAACTGAGGTCCTTCAGATGGGAATCAAGGCCCCGGCCACCGCCCCTCCACCAGAAACCGCGCCCTGGGGAACTCTCCCGTCAGCCCCCCGCCGAACGAAACAGCCGTCACCCCCTCGGCCGTGACCTCCAGGCTCCAGTCCTGAAAGTCGAACGGTGTGCTGGTGAAGGCATAGGGCGTGAGCACCCCCACCACCGGCGGGGTCTGGGGAGAGCGGGCCGACGGCACCTCGAACGCCTGGACGTTCCGCTCCCGC
Organism: Cyanobacteriota bacterium; assembly: GCA_026389285.1. Classification (GTDB taxonomy): domain Bacteria; phylum Cyanobacteriota; class Cyanobacteriia; order PCC-6307; family Cyanobiaceae; genus Cyanobium. Next base: position 2,857 of record JAPLID010000002.1, on the reverse strand, counting down.
ATGGCATCGCCACAGCGCTGACTGGCGGCGTAGCTGCAGGGATCGGTGATGGCAGCAAGGGCCTTGGGGCTCAGCCGCTTTTGAAGCGCCAGCCCCCGCACGGACGAGATCTCCACGGCAAAGGCGGTCTGCTGCCTCTTGATCCGGGCGCCCGCTGGCAGCGGTGAGCCCTCCAGCAGCCGCAGCGCATGGAAGGCCCGCTCCGCGAGCGCCGTTTCCAGACCTCGGGCGCCATAGAAGAGATGGCGCTGATGCACCCGACCAAAGCGTGATCCGCTGGGAAGGGGCGGGTAGCGAAAGGGGGTGAGCAGCAGCAGGTGGGTGGGAAGGGGGCGCCTTGCTTCAGCTTCGGGCCAATCGCTCGGGATCGGCGGCTTGACGCCCTCGAGCAGTTGCTCCAACCGCGCCTGCTCAAGCAGACCATCCACCAGATCGGCCGTTCCGGATTCGCCTTGGTGATCCACGATGCGCAGCACCGCACCAGAGAGGGCAACGAAGGGGGCTTTGCTGCAGTCAGCCGCGGAGGGCATCGAGGTAGTTGGCAACGCGGTTGAGTCCTTCGATCCGCGGCAGCAGCAGACGGGGCGGCTGCTCGCCGAGATGGTGATTGGGCTGCTCGATCCAGTGGCGCATCAGGGCCTGATCACCTCCGAACAGGGCATGGAGGCTGCGGTAGACCCGCAGAAACAGCAGGGCAAGCTCGCCTTCCTTGGTGGCGGGATCCAGGCCGGTTCGATCGATGCTGGTTCGGTGCTTGCCAACCACGGCACTGAGCTCGTCGCGGTTGAGGCCGAGAGCGGTGGCGGCGCGGCCGCAGGCCTCGGCGACCAACTGGGCATCGAGCTTGCTGAGCGGTTCCTGGGAGAGCGGGGTAAGGGCAGGGGGCATGGCGCGGCCGAACACCTTTGAGGTGTGCTGATGCTCGTATCATGGCTGAAGACGAGCAATTGCACAAATTCCGTGACAATCAGAGGCTCCCCGACACCGACACCCTCCTCATCGCCCTGTCGGTACGGGATAGCGACAACACGGCCATCAAAACCCTGCTGCCCCTGGTGAGATCCGCACAACTGGCCTGAGGGTGCGGCCGACAGGGGTCGTGAAGACCTCGGGGAGTGCTGCTCGGCCGCGGCCGGCCTCGGGAAGCGGGATCAGCCTTGGCCATGCGCCATTGGTACCACCCGGAGGAGTGGAGCAGGGCGGGGCTGATTACCTGCGGGGCAAGTACCCAGGCTGCCCACCGACGCGATCGCCGGCAAGCTCTGCGAAGTGGCCGAGAAGTACGCCGCCGTAGCCGGCGGACTCTCAGGGGCCACGGCCAGTGCAGCTGTGCTCACCGCCGGAGTGGGCTTGCCGGCTGCGATCACAGCGGCGATAGCGGAGGTTTACTACACCGTGCGCCTGCAGTTGCGGCTGGCCTTCGACCTGCACCTCGTCTACGACATCCCCCTGGCTGCCGACGACCCGGAGGAACCGACCAGGCTCTACGCCGTGGTCTACGGGGTGGTCTACGGGGTGAAGATCGCTGAAGTGGGGTTCTCCGCGGGTTGGAACTACGCCACCACACGGGTGATGGGAGCCCGGGTGCGCCACGGCGTGCGGGTGTCGGCTGCGTTGACCCAGTGCCTCCGGCACGCTGGCCTACGGCCAGATAGGCGGCTCCAGACATCGATCACCAGATAGAGGTAAAGCCACACCCCCCGAACGGCGGTGGCTGCAGCTGTAGGGGTGGCCCGTTCATCAGGCCGATCAGGCCGCTGATTAGTTCTCCATCCCCTGCAGCGTGGTTACCGCTGATGCGGATTCAGCGCTGCAGCAGGACGCCCTCATCGGACGGGGCACGGTGCAACAGACTAGTGGTGGCCACCCAAGAAGCTTCTGTACATTATTTCGGCAGACAAGGCTGGGTCCGCCGAGGCCTTTCATTCTCCTGCGAACGGTACTCTGCAACGCTGATCTCGCACAACCGTTCCATCTGGACGCTTATACGTGACACGAGACTGTCCGGGAGGGCACTCCCGTTGTCCCAAAGCGCCAGGAGGGTTAGTGCTAGCAGTGATACAACTTTGATCTGTATACTCCCAGTCCATGAGAGCTCTATGGTCTCTTACGGCAAAGGTACCATTCGCAATGTACTTGGGACATCCAGGCATGCGGAGAGCAAGGTTGGCGATTATGAAATCAGAAGAAGTTTCCCACCTGCCGTCGAGCAGCCTTCCTAGCCTCTGAAAAACATCTGTGGCCTGTTCAGGAGTCAGCCCTTTAATGTCATATGCTTGCGCAATAACTGAGGCTATTGGACCGAGAAAAGGAGCGGCCCCACCTTTATCAACACTCTTCATGACCTCTTTGATTACATTTCCTTCTTTTACTATCGTGTAATAAACTTGGTCATCTGGTCGATAAGATAAGTGGTGAGATATTTGCCCCTGGCAGCTAATTGTGCCTTTGTCGACAACCGAGCAGCGCATCGGCTTGACGTTGAACTCGTGACCATAGATATTAATCTTTTTGATTTCGGGCCCATACAAGCCGGCCTTCATTGAGGCCTCAAAGGCAGCTGGATTCAGCTTTGGAGCAGAAAAAGCAGGGGTTACGAGGAACGGCAGGACAAGGACAGCTTTTATTGCCGCAGGCCAAAGGCAATGACCTGGCACATTCCGAAGCTTGCGATCTGTTGGCTCGGGTTGCGAATCTGTAAATTTAGCCAAAACTTTTTTGTACCCGTTCAGGGGCCGTAACGCAGCAGCGCAGCATTCCACCCCTGATTGTTAATCAACGAGCGACCACAGACACCACGATCGTTAACAACCGGCTCAGGGATCTGGCAGTAGTGAGGGCATCACACCACCGCGGT
>JAPLID010000179.1 GCA_026389285.1 Cyanobacteriota bacterium | reverse complement strand
GCTCCACATCCACCGCGCCATGCACGCGGTAATCGACCGGAATCCGAAGCACGGCATCCACTTCCGTGTGCTGGCCAAGTGCCTGCGCCTCTCCGGTGGTGACCAGCTGCACACCGGCACCGTGGTCGGCAAGCTCGAAGGTGATCGTCAGACCACCTTGGGCTTCATCGACCAGCTGCGTGAATCCTTCGTTCCCGAAGATCGCAGCCGCGGCAACTTCTTCGATCAGGACTGGGGCTCTATGCCCGGCGTGTTCGCCGTTGCCTCCGGCGGTATCCACGTGTGGCACATGCCGGCCTTGGTGGCGATCTTCGGCGACGATTCCGTGCTCCAGTTTGGTGGTGGTACCCACGGTCACCCCTGGGGTTCCGCTGCCGGTGCCGCCGCTAACCGCGTCGCCTTGGAAGCCTGCGTGAAGGCCCGCAATGCTGGCCGCGAAATTGAGAAGGCCGCCAAGCACAGCCCCGAGCTGGCCATCGCTCTGGAAACCTGGAAGGAAATCAAGTTCGAGTTCGACACCGTCGACAAACTCGACGTCCAGTGATCGGTTGGCTCCTGATCCTGCGGGAGCGGTTGCAGTCGTTTATCGACCTAGCGCCGCTTCCCTGATTTTCAAGCTTTGATAACCCAGTCCAAACCCTCCACCATAAGGACCCATGCCCTTCAAGAGCACAGTGGGTGACTATCAAACAGTCGCCACCCTGGAGACGTTCAGCTTCCTGCCGCCGTTCACCCAGGACGAGATCTATGACCAGATCGCTTACATCATTGCCCAGGGTTGGAGCCCCCTGGTCGAGCACGTCCACCCCAGCCGCTCCATGTCGACCTACTGGTCGTACTGGAAGCTGCCGTTCTTTGGTGAGAAGGACCTGGGCGTGATCGTCAGCGAACTCGAGGCCTGCCACCGCGCCTACCCTGACCATCACGTGCGTCTGGTGGGTTACGACGCCTATACCCAGAGCCAGGGTTCATGCTTCGTTGTCTTCGAAGGTCGCTGATTTCAGCCATCTGACCATCGGGAAGAACTCGTTCCGAAGCGAGTTTTTCCTCTTTTCCTCTTTGTTGGTGGGCTCCTGGTCCGCCTAATTTACGCAAGGGTTGTGTTGTGTCAGCGGGCCTGAGAGTCTGGTTTGATGCAATTCATTCACCCCTGCATTCGTCACTTTCATTACATCGGACGGATATGGCCAGCCCCTCGAGTCGTGAAGCAGCTCTGGAGCGCCGCAAGGCTCTCACCAGTGGCGGCAAGAAATCAGCTGGCCGCTATTCCTCCGGCCCCAACCGGGTGCGCAGCGCCGAGGATGCCCGTCCGACCCGCACGAACATGCCTGTGCCCATCAGCCCGGTGAGCAGTCCCCCCGTGTACAGCGAGTCGACACCGAGCCGCTCCAGCAGACCCTCTCGGACGGCCGAAATCAGCCTGGCTGCGCCAGTCAATGGCACGGTCAGCCGCTCCAGTGCTAGGCCGATCGCCAATCCCAGCCGCGAGCTGGTGCTGGCCCGCCGCGAAGCCCTTTCACGTCGCGGCAAGCGCGCTGACACTTCCCGCGATCGCACCCGCAACGAGGAGAAAAAGGCCTCCGCCACAGCTGCAGCCGCCGCGCCTGCCAAGGAGCACAAATGCAAGTGTCAGGAGAGCACCCCGCCGCCGACGCTGAGCACCCCGTCCCGCGGGCCTGATCTGAGCGCTTCTCTTGCCAACCGCAACGGTGGCCGCTCCTCCACGCCGAAGCGCACAGCCCAGTACAACCCCAGCCGCGCCCTCGTGCTGGCCAGGCGCGAAGCCCTCTCCAAGCGCGGCAAGTCCGCCAACACCTCTACCAATAGCGCCGCAGCCACCGTGGCTCGCCAGGGCAATCCCGACATGGGCAGCCGCGAACTGGCGCAGAAGGTGCGCGAGCTGAAATGCAAGGTGGGCTCCGCCGGCAGTTCCCGTAGCGGTGGCACCCGCCCCAGCGGCCCCAATCGTCACGGCTCCCGGCAAACCGCCGTCGCTGAGGCCAGCTTGAAGGTGGGAATCAGTGAGACCCTCTCCGGGCAGATCGTGACCGGAACCCAGGCCAACCGCTCCACCAAGACCACCGGCAACGAAGCCGCCACCTGCCGCACCGTCACCGGTACCGAATATCTCGGAGCCGAGGTATTCCAGACCTTCTGTCAGGGGCAGGGCGCCAGTCGCCAGCCAGCCAAGGTGCGCGTCAGCGCTACCGGCTACGGCAACCGCGTAACCGGCAACGAAGTCGGTCGCTCCGAGAAGGTCACCGGCGACGAACCCGGTACCTGCAAAATCATCACCGGTACGGAGTACGTCTCGCCCAACCAGAGCGACGTGTTTTGCAGCAGTGGCGGCACCGCTGCCAGCCCCGCCCCCCGCAAGGTGGGTCTGTCCCAGACCACGGCCGGTCACACCGTTTCCGGCGTCATTGTGGGTCGCTCCGAGAAAGTCACCGGTGACGAAGCCGGCTCCGGTCGCCAGCTCACCGGCAACCAGTACGTCAGCAACACCAACCAGGACTTCGGCCGGGCCCCCACCAAGGTGTCTAGCCTGCAGACCCTGCGGGGCACCGGTATCACCGGTACCCACGTGGGCCGCAGTGACCAGGTGACGGGCGATGAACCCGGCTCCTGCAAGATCATCACTGGCGATGAGTACATCGGCAGCCAGCAGTACGACCGTTTCTGCGGTGGCCGTCCGCCAGCCGAGGCCGCCAAGGTCGGCTTCAGTGTCACCAATCGCCACCAGGTTGTGAGCGGCACTCGCACCGGTCGCTCTGAAAACGTCACCGGCGATGAGCCCGGCACCTGCAAGATCGTCACCGGCACCCCTTACGCCGGCATGGAAGAAGCCGGCAACTGGTGTGGTGGCAACCAGGTGAAAGCGATCCGCGAACGCACGCCGAGGCGTATGGGCACGGTGATGAGTGGTATTCAGCCCGGAATCGACGGTGTGATGACCGGCGCTGCACGGGGTGCCTGCGAGGACGTCACCGGTACGCCCTACGTCGGCCCCGACCAGCTGGCCAAGGCCTGTGGCGCCGCAGCACCGACCGAGGCCGACTTTCCCCGCCCCCTTGGCGGCCAGCCTTGGGAGCAGTTCAGCGTCCAGTCCCCGGCCCGGGTGGCCCACAGCAGCCGCGAGCGCCAGGGTGGTGTGACTGGTTCCAACTACGAGCAGAGCAGTCGCGTCACCGGTCCGTTCGCCAAGGCCGACGACAAAATCACCGGTACTGAACATTTCCGCTTCGATCGTGGCCATCGTCAACCGAGCCGTGCATCGATCCAACCGATCGCAGCTGCGCCGGTCAGCGTCGACGAGGACGCCCGCCCCGTCTCCCGAGTAACCGGCGAAGGCATCTCGGCAGGACTCAAGATCACAGGTGATGACTGGGATCGGGGTAAACGGGTCACGGGTACCGAGGGCGTTTCCGCCCGTAACCGCAACCCCAGTCGCCACGGCACCAAGCGGTCCATGGTTGCTCTTGAGCCCAAGCGCAATGAGGCTTTGCCAACCCCGACGTGCCGTGTGACCGGAGGCAGTGGCAACACCCTCGCCGGTTCGCTGATCACCGTCTCCGGCGGCGCCAGAGGCTAACCCAGCGATGCCCCGCCACCCGGAACAACGCCATCGCCTCCAGGCTGGGACGGCTCTGCGCCGTCGCCCGGGGCCACCGAACATCGAGCCGGAGACCTCCTCAGATTCGGCAGTTCCCAGCCCTGGGAGCCCCGGACCCGCTGCCAGGGGTACGGCAGCCCGTCGCAGCAGGGCTCTCAAGCTCAGCGAGCAACCCCAGACCACGACCCGGCCGACAGGTGCTCGGCGGCGGGCACTGGAGGTCAATAGCGGCACCCGCTCTGCTGGCAATCGCCCTGGAGCAACACGACCCAGTGCCACTCTTCTTAGTGCAGATCGTCCCGGTGGCAGCAGCCAACGGGTTGCACCAACTGCTGGGGGCACCCTGGATCGGACGACGGCTCACGGTCGCTCCACAAGCGGTTCCGGCCATCCCCTCAGCGATCTTGTCACTAATGCGGCCCTGCGCTCCTACGACCTGCGGGTCAAGGAGGCGTTCGATCGCATCGTGCCGTTGCTCAAGCAGCTCTCGGCCCTGCAGCACGAAGATGATTTCGTCGAGCGGGCCCAGCAGCTGGCCAGTAGCTGCCTTGGATACACCCTGCCCTTGCCGATCCTGGAGCGGGCCTGGGTGAGTCAGCTGGACATGCGCACCCTGTTCGCCTGGTGCGTGTTCGAAACCTACGAACAAACGAGCGCCAGCTTCTTTGAGGACGATCCCCTCGATGGCAAGGCCGGCAGCCCCGCGGCCGAGGCCTTTGATGCCTTCCTGTTGGAATGCGGCTTCCATCTGCTGGATGTCACCCCCTGCGCTGATGGCCGCCTGGCCCACGCAATTGCCTATGCCCTGCGACTGCCCTTCAGCTCCGTGCGCCGCCGCCCCCATGCTGGCGCCCTGTTCGATGTCGAGAACACGGTGAATCGCTGGGTCAAGACCGAACATCGCCGCTACCGGGAAGCTCTGCCCAATCCGGCCCATGCGAACACCCGGTACTTGAAGGTGGTTCTTTATCACTTCAGTTCGCTGGACCCGAGCCATGAGGGCTGTGCGGCCCATGGCAGCGATGACGCCCTGGCAGCCTCCTGCGGCCTGGCCCGCCTACGCGACTTCCAGACAGCGGTCGAGAACAGCTTCTGCTGCGGCGCCTCGGTCGATCTGCTGCTCGTCGGCATTGACACCGACACCGACGCCATCCGCGTGCATGTGCCGGGCCTCGATGGCAGCACCAACCTCGACCGCTGGCTCGATACCCATGACGTCTATGCCGCAACAGCCACGTTGCCGGCTGACGAGGGTCGCAAACAAATCGCCAGCCTGGTGGAACAGGCGGCCGCAAGTACTCCCGATCCCGGCATGGTGCGACTGATCGCCCGGCTGCTGGAACACAATCTGTCGCAGATCGATTACGTACGAACTTATCACGACGGGCACTACAGCGATGCGGGTCACGCTGAACGCTTCATCGGCGTCGGCATCGGCTTCAAGGAGATTCACCTGCGTAATCTCACTTATTTTGCCTATATGGACACCGTCGAAGAAGGGGCACCCGATCTTGATGTGGGCATCAAAATCTTCACAGGACTGAATGTGTCCCGCGGCCTGCCGGTACCGGTGGTGGCCCGCTTCGACTATCACGGTCAGGTTCCCGGGGCCCGGGAGCGGGCGGTGGGCCACGCCAGGCGTGTGCAGGCGGCGATCGAAAGCCGCTACCCCGAGCTTGTGCAGCAGGGCCTGCTGCACACCCTGCTTACCGTCCGCGACCAAGACCGGCATGTGCCGGCCGAAGCCGTGGGTTCCACCATCAGCTTCGCAACCGCAGGAGGACACTGAACATGCTGATCTGCAAGGTGGTCAAACCCCTGGTCTCCACCAACCGCATCCCCGATTTCGAGCACAAGCATCTTCAGGTGGTGCTCGACGGCAGTACCCAGAAGGTGGCGGTCGATGCGGTCGGCTGCATTCCCGGCGACTGGGTGATCTGCGTCGGCAGTTCTGCCGCCCGCGAGGCAGCCGGCAGCAAGTCTTACCCCAGCGATCTAACGATCGTCGGCATCATTGATCACTGGGATCCCGACGCCGGCAAGGTGCCTGCGGCATCCGGAGTCGGCTGATGGAAATCATGCAGGTCGCGGGTTCGCTGGTCTGTACCCAGCGGGTGCCAGGCTTGGCCCACTCCAATCTGAGGATCCTGCGCAATGTCATGGGCAAACTCAGCGTCGCCGTGGATCCGGTGGGGGCCTCACCGGGCAACTGGGTGTTTACAGCCAGTGGCTCCGCCGCCCGCTTCGCTTGCGGCGACCCTGAAGTCCAGACCGATCTGACCATCGGCGGAATCATCGACTTCTGGGAACCGGACGGGTGAACCCCCAGGCCTGCCGCTCACCCCGTGCATGGCCCCTCCCCGCCGCTCCAGTTCCTTTCCCCACCGTGAACGATGGCCAGCCGTACCGCCCGAACTCGATCCTCCGCCAACTCGGGCCCCGCCGCTCAAGTGGTCCCCGGTGCGGCGGCGGCCAGCCCGGTAACCCCCGCTGTTCCGGCAAAAGGCACTGACGTCAGTGCCCCGGTGGCGGCGGCCACCTCGCCTCCGGCGCCAGCCGTCACTGCAGCGGTGAAAGCCGTGGAAGTGGCGGCCCCAATGGCTGCGGTGACCCCGGTCCCCACCAGAGCGGCCCCGGTCACTACGGCCACTCCGGTGGCCGCAGCAACCAAGGCATTGCCGGCGATCGAAGCGGCAGACGCCATGACCAAAGCCG
>JAPLID010000044.1 GCA_026389285.1 Cyanobacteriota bacterium | reverse complement strand
GCTGTGGCAGCAGTTGCGCAGCGGCGGTGACCGTGACACCGCGGCTCGCCTGATGGTCGAGGCGCTGCATGTGGGCTGCCGCCTGACGGGCTACGAGCCGGTGCTGACCTGGCTCCAGAAGGCCCATCAACGGCAGGGGCTGTCGCTGGCGGGGCTGCAGCAACGCTTCCGCCTGCCGCCCCATCGCCCCCACCCACCGCAACGCATTTCTCAACACAACCTGGAAAGCTATGACGACCTCCTTGTCCTCCGTCCCGCGGCCCCAGGCGGCGGAAGCCGCCCTGCCGATCCTGATGCGGCAGCTGCGGCTGGCATGGATCCGCTCCCATTGGCAGAGCCTCGCTGCGCAGGCTGAGGCGGAGGGCTGGAGCCCCAGCCAGTTTCTCTATGTCCTCTGCGAGCAGGAGGTGGAGCAACGCCAGCAGGCCCGCCAGCAACGGCTGCTGCGAGCGGCCCATCTGCCCTGGAGCAAGGTGCTGGCGGACTACGAGCATGGCGGACGGATTGAGGCAGGCAACTGGCAGGAGCTGGAGGCTCTGAGCCGTCAGAGCGAGTGGCTGCAGCGGGGCGAGAACGTGCTGCTGTTCGGCCCCAGCGGTGTGGGCAAGACACACCTGGCGGTCGGCATCGCCCTGGCGCAGATCGGTCTGGATCAGGCCTGCCGCTTCTATCCCGCCACCAGCCTGGTGCAGGAACTGCAGAAGGCCCGCGCCGAGTACAACCTGCCGCAAGCGCTGGAGCGGCTGGATCGCTATCCATTGCTGCTGATCGATGACCTCGGTTACGTGCGGCGGGATGAGCAGGAGAGCAGCGTGCTGTTTGAACTGATCTGCCACCGCTACGAGCGTCGCTCGCTGCTGATCACCGCCAACCAGCCGTTCACGGCGTGGGAATTGACGCGAGGCGCCAACATCGCGCCGATGAATGCAGCGCCGATGAATGCAGCCCCGGTGGAGAGCTCCGCGCGAGCCGGCGGACTGTGGGGTCCGCCGGCTCGTGCGCTCCGCGAAATGTTGGGGCGGAGGTTCTCCGAGGAGCACCGGCCAACCCGATTGTCGCCTGGTGTCGATCAAGAAAACTCAGTGCTGATCAGACTTCCGGTAGCGGGGTGGCTCAGTTTTCGTGTCGCCGCCCCCAGGTTGTCGCCGGTTAACTTGATTACCCCGAAACGGCCAAGGGGGTTGACGCGGGACAACATGTCAGGCATAATAAATATGCTAAAAACAATCAGCGCATATCATGGCTAGTCTCGTCAACTTCCACTTCACCAAAAAAAGCGATACGGCCATTTCATATACCGGCTGGGTGGTCACCGACGACGTCACCGTCGATACCTTGGCAGGTAATGACAAGGTTGAGGGGACGAGTGCGCAAGGGGGCGAAGGCCTCGCCGCCGGCGCCGGCATCGCCATCGGCTTCGACAGCACCCTCGATACTCGATACCGGCGATGGCAATGACGTTGTAAGAGGGACGAGTACGGGAGGGGGCGCCGGCATCGCCGGAGGCGCCGGCATCGCCATCGGCGTCGGCAGCACCCTCGATACCGGTGCTGGCAATGACAAGGTTGAGGGGACGAGTACGGGAGGGGGCGTAGGCACCGCCGGCGGCGCCGGCATCGCCATCGCCTACGACAGCACCCTCGATACCGGTGCTGGCAATGACGTTGTAAGAGGGACGAGTACGGGAGGGGGCGTAGGCACCGCCGGCGGCGGTGGCATCGCCATCGGCTTCAACAGCAGCCTCAATACCGGCGATGGCAATGACGTTGTAATCGGGACGAGTACGGGAGGGGGCGTAGGCTACGCCAGCGGCGTTGGCATCGCCATCTCCTACGACAGCAACCTCAATACCGGTGCTGGCAATGACAAGGTTGAGGGGACGAGTACGGGAGGGGGCGNNNGGGACGAGTACGGGAGGGGGCGAAGGCAACGGCGGCGGCGACGGCATCGCCATCGCCTTCAGCAGCACCCTCGATACCGGCGATGGCAATGACACTGTAACGGGGACGGGCAAGGGCGATCGCGGCGATCGCGGCGTTGGCATCGTCATCGCCTTCGCCAGCACCCTCGATACCGGCGATGGCAATGACGTTGTAACGGGTAGCACTGTGGGAGGTCTAGCCGGCATCCGCGTCTTCGATAACTGCACCCTCACAACCGGCGATGGCAATGACATTGTTAACGCATTAAACGGCGGCTTCAGTGGAAACGGCACCGTGAGGCTTGGGGCGGGCAATGACATCCTCAAAGGGTTTGGAGAAGTCAATGCCTTTGGCGGAGACGGGCGCGATCAGATACTGCTTAGTGAGGGCATTTACGTGATCAGCGGCAGCACCATTACCAATGGCAGCAGCGTAACCATGAATGTCTCAGAGTTTGAGCGCATCGGCGGCACCAAAGGCAACCTCTTTAACTTTGCAGATGGCACCCTCACAGTGGGAGTTAATGGCGTCGCTACGTTCGCCTAGACATGGAGCACCGGCAGGAAGCAGCTCACAAGCGATTGCTGAACCAGCGCCAGGTGGAGCCGTAGCTGCTCAACCTTGAACAGCATTGCGGTCGTTGCCATACCCCAGGGCGCTCCAGAACGACCGTAAAACCACGGAACTTCAACCGTTCTCCAGCTCACCCTTCAACACTCATTTGCCTCGATGGTCTGCTCCACAGTTGTCGTGAAAATTGCACAACCAATTACAATCAGGATCATGGCACAATCAACTGTCTTGTTGATTTACTGAAGTACCCTTAAGTTAATTTACGTGACCGGGCACTGCTGACTCACTATTGCAGCCGGCATCATGTTCTGACACAATGAGCCGAAAGAGAGGTTGATCTATCAAAAAAAGATTACCCCATTTTTTTCTGCATGATGTAAAGGAGCTGGAAAGAATGGATCCGGCGTCAGGCTGGCTGCCGATACACGAACAAATCATCGAAGCTATCTCTGTTTGCGAATCTTCATTAGATATCATTCCACGGGGTACTCCGCCGACACAAACCATGAATGGGATTTTCATCGGAAAGCATACTCGTCTCAAGAGAGAAAATTGCTGGAACGTCAAGAAGGCTTATCTGCCTAATTATTTCTATTACGACCGCACTGGGTATTCAGGCTGGGCTGAAATAGCCAATGAAGCACATCTTTTCAAGAAAGCACTAGAGACGGAGCAAGCAGTTGCTGACGCATTTTTTCGCAATCTGTATGCAAGCACAGTATCATGCAATACATCAAAGTCTCCTCAGTCGGAAGAGCCGTTTTCCCCTCCTCCTAGACCCTTTATATTTTTACCCCTACAGCTTAGCTTTGATAGTGTAATGATGTTAAGCAGAATCGAACACTTCAGATTTTATGAGGCTGTGAGAGCCTGGGCTGGGGTACGGAATCTTGACTTAGTGGTGAAGCCGCATCCTCACGCTAAAGGCGACCAAGTATTTGGGCGTGACTGTGAAAGCACGCAAAGAATCTTGAACGATGCCATTCAGCATGAACATGTGCATACCACAAAGACCTCGATACATTATATTTTGCCACTATGTGATGCAGTTTTCTGCATCAATAGTGGAGTTGGATTTGAGGCGGTAATTCATGGCAAATCAGTTATAACTGCTGGCCATTCTGACTATCACTGGGCAACGCATAGCATATCCTCCGAAGACGAGATGAACAATATTGAAGATTGGAGCAAGCCTGTTCTATCTAATAGCGACGTTCGGAAGTTCCTCTGCTTCTTTTTGAGCGAATATCTCGTGAATGTTCGAGACCCAAAAACGGTTCAGAAACGTACTGCTCTAGCTGTAGATAAATTTCAAGCAAAGTATACTTAGGGACTTCTGAAAAAGAAAACTGCGCCTCCTCGAGTGCGGCCAAAGACCAAGGAGGACAGGCAGCTCGAAAACTCGGTCATGCAGTGACAGGAGATTTGGCTGTCTCAAGCAGGCAAATGTTCCTGAGGACCACCCAGGAGAAGACTGGCCATTGCCAGGAGTAAAACCAAACAAAGATAGTGACAAAAAAGAGGCGGAGTAGCCTCAGGATCTTCTCAGCGCACATCGCCAGGAACCCCATTGAGATCGAGGTTTCTGCGCCCTTAGTCAGCCGAGCCATGATCAGCCGTAGTGAATACTTCCGCTTCCCTGATCCAAAGACGCTCTCCACCTCGTTTCTCCTCCGTTGGTCTGCACTGAGCTGTTGCTTATGAGCCGCATTGATCTCTTCAAGGTCATGATAAAGTACCTCAGGGCTATATCCAGGCTCGACGGGTTTATCAATGATCAGCTCGCAACGTTTCCACAGAAACGCCACACTGGCAAACACATCGGCGAGTGCTGTGGTGGCGGAAGAAACAGCCGAGCAGAAGGCGATGAATGCTGCATCAGCGGGGAAGGCCAATACCTGGATGATCACCACCGTGAATATGAGCAGTGAACCAGCCGTGCCCAGCAGATCCGTCAGCAGATCAATCAATTGATCAAGGCCATTTGATGCAATTGCTGATCGGGATGTCGATCAGGCGATAGTTGCCGCCCAGAGGAACTGCAGGCTTGGCACGGGTGAGGGTGAGGGTGAGGACACGCTTCACGCGCAGATTTCTCGCTTGAGGTGGAGATAAAGCTGGTTTGGATCTTTGTACTGCCTTGGCTGGCAGTGATACAGCATCTCGAGGCGATGCCAGCAAACACTCCGCTGGATCTGCTTGATGGTTTTTTCTTCCCGGATCAGGATGCGCAGGGCCTTGCAATACAGCGGATAACTGGCTTCCAGTTCGCCGATTGTGAGGGCAGTGGTGAAGATTACCTGGTTCATGGCAGCAACATTTTGGACGCCCTGCAGACTCAATCAGCCGCCCAGTCCAGCGATGCCCCCGTTTGGGGGCAATCCGATCCTCAGGCGCGGGGCGCTGCCGTTAAGGCATAGCGGGTGTGGAGTCTCGTGCTGGCGCCGGGACTCAGCTCGAGTTTGCGGTCGCCGCTCAGCAGGGCCTGCCGCGGTGCGCTCCAAGGTTCCATGCACACCATCGCCCGCGGTGGCTCCGTCCAGAGCACCACCAGATCGAGGGGGTGGGTCAGCTGCAGTTCGAGGCTGGTTCCGGCTGCCTCATCCACCAGCCGCACCGCACCCGTGGGCCGCACCAGCAGGTCGATGCCACTGGCCAGCTTCTCCAGCTGGTCTGCCGTGGATGCTTCCTCCATGGTGAGATGGTTGAGGCACTGGAGCGGCAACCCCTCGAAGCGCACGCTTTCCAGGCTGGAGAGGTTGAAGTAGGGGTGCAACCCAAAGCTGAAGGGCATCGTGTCGTTGCCCCGGTTTTCCACGATGGCGGTGATCTCCAGCGCCCCGGGTGCCAGCCGTACCTCCATGGTGAGCAAGAACCAGAACGGGTAAGCCTTAAATGTTTCGTGGTTTTCGCACAGTTGCAGCTGTACGCCACGTCCATCCGCCAATGGCTCCATGCGCCACGGCAGCTGGCGAGCGAAACCGTGCTGACCGAGGGGGAAAGACCCCTGGGGCAGGGGTAATTGATTGTCCGGCAACCCGCCGGTGATCGGGAAAAGCACCGGGAAACCACCCCGCACCGATTGGGCTGGGTCGAGGAAGCGCTCGAGATCGAGGTAAACAACCTCGTGGCCAGCGCAACGCCAGCCGCTGATCAGCCCCCCGCGCTCGGGCACGACCCGCAGCAGATCACCGCTGGAAGGATCACTGAACTCCCAGTGGCGATAGGGAGTGTCACGTTGAATCAAAGGCATAAAAAGGGCTCACGGGCTGGAAGCACAGTCAATCTGCTGCCACGGGTCAGAGGAAGGGAAGCCCCCAACCGGGAACAGTGGCTAATCGAGAAACTGCCCCCCTCAGATTTGAACCATGCCGCAGCGCATTCCCTTCAACACCGCCTGCAGCCGGTTGTGCACGTTGAGGCTCTGCAGGTCGAGCACCTCATAGTCGCGGGGGGTGAGCCTGGGACAGCTCTCGATCGATTCCAGACCTTCCTCAGGGCTGCCATGACCTGTACTGGCCAGAAAGGGCGTGAGATCCATGCTCCTGGGGTTGCCCCTCGCTGGGACGCGAAGTGAGCCAGGAGCAACCCTAGGCATGACGAGGCCCGCGATCGAACCACTCGCGGTTCAGTCGTCGTAGACGCGGCAGTTGATGTCGGAGGGGTTGAGGTCACAGAACACCTCAAACGGAGACGGGGCCTCGGCCTCCTCGGGGTGGCGCTGCTGGAACCCCTCCAGTCCCCTGATCTGCTGCTCGACCTTGCTGGCGATCGCTTGCTCACCTTTGGCCTGGGCCTCGGCAAGGGCAGATCGATAGGTCTGGAGCTGGTCTCCGATGGTGGCCATGGCGCAGAGCCCGAGAAGGGGCCCGAAATAGCCCG
>JAPLID010000109.1 GCA_026389285.1 Cyanobacteriota bacterium | reverse complement strand
ACAACGACGTGTTGGTGCAGGACGCCAACACCGACGACATGATCTTCGATGTGCCCGCCCTGATCGCCTTCCTCAGCGGCAGCACCACCTTGCTGCCGGGCACCGTGATCCTCACCGGCACCCCCAGCGGCGTCGGCATGGCGGCCGATCCACCCCGCTGGCTGCAGCCGGGTGATCGGGTGGACGTGGAAATCGAGGGCATCGGCAAGCTCAGCAATCCGGTGATCACGGAGCCCGGCCCTTGAGCGAGCCGGCCAGGGCCTGGTGCCAGGTGCAGCCCCAGAACGTCGGCCTGCTGCAGGGTTTTGCGGCGTTGCTGGTCGGGGTGGTGGTGGTCTCACTCGCCACCGGCGTCACCTACGCCCGCCGCTCGATCCGCCGCGACCGCGAACCCTGGGTCTTCGCCGTGGCGGTCGGCGGCTTCGCCCTGCTGGCCGTGCTCTGCCTGGCCGGCCTGGCCCTCTGCCCCCGTGGTTGACAGCCTCGCCATCGCCCTGGGCGCCAATCTCGGCGATCCCCGCGCCACCCTGGAGGCGGTGCGGCCGCTGCTGGCAGCGGAGCTCGAGCGCTGGTGGCCGGGGCCCGGCCGCCCCCGCCTGCGCTGGTCGCCGCTGTTCCGCACCGAGCCGGTGGGCGGCCCCGCCGGCCAGCCCGACTATCTCAACGCCGTGGTGCTGGCCGATCCGCTGCCGCCGGTGGACCCCGATCAAGCCCTGGCGCTGCTGGCGGCCCTGCAGGGCCTGGAGGCCGACTTCGGCCGGCAGCGCCTGGAGCACTGGGGGGCCCGCAGCCTCGATCTCGATCTGCTCTGGTGCGGCGGCCTGAGCCTGGATCGGCCCGAACTGAGCCTGCCCCACCCGCGCCTGCGCGAGCGGGCCTTTGTGCTAGTCCCGCTGGCGGCGCTCGATCCAGCGCTGATCGTGCCGGGGGATGGGGTGGTGCCGCTGGCCAGCGTGCGGGAGCTGCTGGAGGGGCTGCCGCCGGAGGTGCTGGAGCCGCCGCCGGAGCGGCTGGGGGGGGTGGCGGGCTGGCCGGAGTGAGAGCCAGCGGGAAGGAGACCCTCTCCCCAAAGGGAGCCCTCCCTGACATCCTGGAACTCCCCACAGACCCCGCCCCGCCATGGCGTCCTGGCTGGTCACCGGCAGCAACCGCGGCATCGGCCTGTCGCTCTGCCGCCTGCTCCATGCGCGGGGCGACCGTGTGATCGCCCTGTGCCGCACGCCCTCGGCGGAGCTGCAGACGCTGGGGGTGCGGATCGAGACGGGGATCGAACTCACCAGTGCCACCTCCCTGGAAGATCTGTCCAAGCGCTTGGCCGGTGTTCAGCTCGACGGCGCCATCCTCAACGCCGGCATCCTCGAAGGCGACGACCTCGAGAGCTTCGGCGCCGAGAGCCTGCGGCGGCAGTTTGAGGTGAACGCCGTGGCGCCGCTGCTGCTGGCCCGCGCCCTGCTGCCCAACCTGGCGGCGGGCTCGAAGCTGGGGCTGATCACCAGCCGCATGGGCTCGATCGACGACAACGGCTCCGGCGGTTACTACGGCTATCGCATGAGCAAGACGGCCCTCAACATGGCCGGCCGCTCCCTGGCGATGGATCTGCGGCCCCGCGGCATCGCCGTGGCGATCCTGCACCCGGGCATGGTGGCCACCCGCATGGTGGGCTTCGCCGGCATCCCGCCCGAGCAGGCGGCCGCCGGGCTGCTGGCGCGGCTCGAGGCCCTCAAGCTGGACAGCAGCGGCCGGTTCTGGCACGCCAACGGTGAGGAGCTGCCTTGGTGACCCAAGCAGCCAGCCCACACCCGCCCGCCGCTGTAGCGAATCCCCAGCCCATCGCCGGGCGGGGGGCTGTTGGAATTGGTGGCCGCAGGCGCACAAGAGTGAGAGCCAGTCCCAGCCTTGCTGTCAAGGCAGAGGCGGCAGACCCAGCTCTTCGGGCAAAACGCTCTTCGGGCAAAACATTGTGCTGAGCGCGAGCTTCGTGTTCCAGGGAGTGAGGCCCCCGCCTGCAGTCTTTCAGGTTCAGCCTTCCCCTTCCCCCAGCGCCGCCTGCCCCCTCAGCGCAAGGAAGGGCCGCAATCGCTCTCGATTGAGGGCTGAGGGATCGAGCTGGACTCGGACGGAAAGCAGCGCTGCCTGATCAAGTCGATCAAGGCTTTCTCTCTGACGTTCTCGCGCCTGAGCTGCTCTGTTTCTTTCTCGATCTGCTCGATCTCATTCTTGAGCCGTTGCATCCGCTGCTCGTGCTGCGTCCTGCGCAGCTCGTAGTGCAGCATGCGCCGCTCGTAGCCGGGATCGCGACGCCAATTCAGCATCGACAAAAACTGTCGCCACAGAGGCAGCGATGCAGGGGATGCCCCACTGCTGGGGGAGTGGATAGGAGCGGCCGGCGAAGGAGAGGTGGTCATAAGGAGCTGAGCAGAGCGATGAGGCCGAGGCTCAGGCCACCGAGGGCTTGGAGGAGGTCAGGGCGATCCAGGCCAGGCCAGGGGAGTTGCGACTGGAGAGAATCTGGCGGACGCACCGGCGGGTCGCTGCCCCCTGGGGGAGGGCCAGTAGCCGTGGGCGGTTGGGGCATGGCAAAGCTGGGAAAGGGCATGGGGATCACACCACGTCCGCCGATGCATTGGTTCCACCGCCCGCGGAAACACCGCTTCCTCCTTCCGTCACACCGGTTCGGGGGTCGACGATCTGCATCGCCAGCTTCACCCCATCCACCACCGGGCAGCCCCGCTGGCGGGCCGTGACCAGGAAGGGCATGATGCATGGCCGGCACGCCCAAGGCGCGGGTTGCGTAGCGGCCACCTCCTGCCCCTGCTCCTGGCGCCATCGCCCGGCCGGCCCAAGCGGCCCCCAGCATCACCACCTGCTGATCCTTCAGGAGCGCCCCCCGATCGCGATCGCCTTCACCGGCTCCTAGCGGTCGTTGTTGTGGCCGATCTGGCGGGCGTTCTCGATGGTGATGGAGTTGCTAACGCTGACCCTGAGAGGCAGGCGATGAGTATAGGGAGGCGAAGCCGAATGTTGGCGGCGGCCTGTTCACTCGATCTCTGGTTAGGCGGTCACTTTGAATAAAGGGATTTAAATGAAGATGGAGCTTCATCTAATTCAGCCAGGTCAAGCTCAAGCCTAGTAAGTCAGGAGTCCGCAATGGCTCCTACCGCAAATGCACCACAGGCAGCTAGAAATAGTTCAGCCACACCGTTGGACCAACAGCTACAACGAACCACGAGTTAGCAAATGTGTCGTGGAGAAAAAACTGAACTGATCCCTTTAAGAGATTTGCTTCGGGATTAAGAGACGTGAGCTTTAGATAGACTCGGCAGTTTCCAGGATTTCCACTTTGAATCACTTAAGCCTCAAGTTTTCGGCTATCACTCTCGGCTTGCCCAAAAACACCTTTCTAGGGATCATCAAGTACGTTGCCAGGTGAATTCTCCCCCAACGTGTTAACCGCTTCGGAGTGAGCATGCTCATGCCCTACTTTTCAGCCTTGACCTGTCACGACAGCCTACGGATTGTCTGATGTTATGCGGGCCTGTTCTATTTTTCGTTCGATTTCGAACTTAAAATCGCTTTATGCTAGAGACTGGAGATCTTTCAAAAAAAGCAGGCCACCTGCTACGCCAAGGTATAAGAGTGTCTTCTCGTCGATTAGCGTACCAGCTCGTATCCGAACCTTATCGTCTGGATGCCAGACCCCTACGACCACGCGAGCAATGCCGAAGCACCACATATAAGGGCCAGCAGAGTAAGAGGCCATTGCAGTTTATCATAACGAAGCCGCTTAATGATGCGCCCAAACCAAGAGATCCAAGAAAAATAGCAGTTGTCGGCTCGATGTCTATAACTCCATTGGAAATGATTACAAGATTGAACTTGAATCAGTTGAATGCGCCAAAGCCATTGGCATTGCCATTGCTTCTGCTTTCGCCAGATTTGTCCAGTCCAGCACAGTCCTGCTAACGCTCGCCAACACCTGGCCGCAAGGAGTAATCATCGAATAAAACTACTTGAAGTGGCGGCTCAGATGTATGGCGATATTAGAGAGTGGCAGGAGTGTCAGGATCAAGAAGCGTTAACACCTTCGCAGTCACCATCGCCATGACGTCTGAGGAAGTCCGCTCGATGAACTTCACTTTCCTCGATCGGCAGTCAAGGCTCTTCAGCTGATCGGACAGAACAACTCCACACACGGCAGATCCATCAGGGAGCTTTACTCGAATGGGTATTCCTTGATCTTTGACGTCACAGGACAGATCAATGCTAGACCGACTTTTCCATTGTAGGACTTTGGAGATAAAACTAGTGCTGGTCTGCTTCCGCGCTGTTCACTCCCGGCTTGTGGTGTGAACTCCAGCCACACCAGATCACCACGATCGGGCACATAGGACAACATCAGAATGCCTCGGCGCCTATTGCATCCCCTGTATCTACAGACGCGTGGATGTTCTCTGGCGTGACCCCTGCAAGAAGATCCGCAAGCCTGAGCTGGCTTGGCAAAGAGGGCCTCAAGACCAGCTCACCATCCTTGACGATGAGGCTGACCTCAGTGCCAGCCCCCAAACCAACCTCTTCTGCCAAGCCGAGTAAAATCCTCACGCCAAAGCTGTTCCCCTATTTCGGAACCTTCGCCTGCATGTAACTGCAGCGGCTATACAAAGACCATACCACTCTTTGCCTCGGCAGCCCGTGCCCCATCTCTCTAACGCTTCCGATCACCTGCCCGCCATGAGCTGGTGGGTGTGCCAGCAAGTCTTAGGTGGCGGGTCAGGTGCAATGGATTGTTAGGCATTTTCTTT
>JAPLID010000140.1 GCA_026389285.1 Cyanobacteriota bacterium | reverse complement strand
CTCAGGGGTCCAGAGCACCCCCCTGTCCTTGCCCTTCATCGCTACTGGGCCCGACGGGCCCCTACACATCGAGACCACCCTGGAGCGCCGCACTTTTGAGGCCCTCTGCCCGGATCTGCTCGACCGCCTACTGCGGCCGGTGCAGCGGGCGCTGCGGGATTCGGGTCTGGCGGCGGACGACATGGACGACGTGGTGCTGGTGGGGGGCTCCACCCGCATGCCGATGGTGCAGGAGATGGTGCGCACATTGATACCGCGGGAGCCCTGTCAGTCAGTTAATCCCGATGAGGTGGTGGCGATCGGTGCGGCGGTGCAGGCCGGCATCCTCACCGGCGAGTTGCGGGACCTGATGCTCAATGACGTCACACCGCTATCGCTGGGGTTGGAGACGATCGGTGGCGTGATGAAGGTGCTGATCCCGCGCAACACGCCGATTCCGGTGCGCAAGGCCGATCTGTTCAGTACCTCGGAAGCCAATCAGAACTCCGTCGAGATCCATGTGCTCCAGGGGGAGCGGCAGATGGGGGTCGATAACAAGTCTTTGGGCCGGTTCCGGCTGTCCGGCATCCCGCCGGCCCCCCGTGGTGTGCCCCAGGTGCAGGTCTCCTTCGACATCGACGCCAATGGCCTGCTGCAGGTGTCGGCCACAGACCGCACCACCGGGCGCCAGCAGAGCGTGACGATCCAGGGCGGCTCCAATCTCAGTGAGCAGGAGATCGCGGCCCTGCTGGCCGAAGCGGAACTCAAGGCGGTGGAAGATCGCCGCAAGCGGAGCGAGATCGACCGCCGCAACAAGGCTCAGACCCTGGTGGCCCAGGCCGAGCGCCGCCTGCGCGATGCGGCCCTGGAGCTCGGCCCCTATGGCGCCGAGCGGCAGCAGCGCTCTGTGGAGATGGCGGTGCGTGATGTGCAGGATCTGCTGGTCGCCGAAGACTCCTCCGAGCTGGAGCTGGCGGTCAGCCAACTCCAGGAGGCGCTGTTCGGTCTCAATCGCCGGCTGATGAGTGAGCGCCGGGCCGAAACCGGGCCGCTGCAGGGACTCAAGAACACGCTCGGCTCCCTCAAAGATGAGTTGTTTGCCGACGACGACTGGGACGACTGGGATCGGGGCGGTCGCGGCGATCCCTGGGCCATGTCATCGCGCTCCGGGGGCTCCGGCTTCAGTGGCGGCTATGGGTCCACTGGCAGCAGTGGTTTGGGGTACGGGGGTGTCGGGAATGGTGGATCCGCAAGGGCCTGGCGGGATGGGGAGCGCGGCAGGCGTGACCGATCCGAGCCAGGCCGCGAAGGGGATGACCGTGTTCGGGACGAGCGCCTGGAAGATGGTCGGTTCAATGGCGGGCAGCCCGGGCCCGACCGGTGGGCGACCAGAGCCGGCTCGGATCCCTGGGAGCAGGGTTCTGAAAACCATGACGGCTGGGGAGCAGCCGGCACTGGCAGCCGCCGACCCCAGCGCCAGGCCCAAGATGATCCCTGGTCCGACGGCTGATTGTCGTGAGCCCTCGTCCCAGTCCTGATCCCCTGAGCCTCGACAGCGCCGACCACTGGCAGGTGCTGGGGCTGGCGCCGGGCGCTGATGCCGACCAGCTCAAGCGGGCCTTCCGCCAGCAGGCCCGCCGCTGGCATCCCGACCTCAACGACAACGATCCCAGCGCCGAGGCGAGATTCAAGCGGGTCAATGAGGCCTACGCGGTGCTCTCCGATCCCAGTCGGCGCCGGGTCTGGGAAGCCGGCGACGACGGTGCTGGCGCCATGGCCGCTGGCTCCGACCGCGATCCCTACGTCGCCGGCTTCCCCGAATTCGAGGATTATCTGGATCACCTGCTCGGCCGCCGTCGTCGCCCGGAGCAAGGCGAGGCGGGTCAGGTTGATCAAAACGCCCGGTTCAACCAGGACGGTCACTTCGAGCCGGACGGGCGCTTCGATGCCAACGCCGAGCGGGACTCTGGCGCTGCTCCAGCGGGTTCACCCCGCTCAGCGCCAGCAGCGGGTCGAGGGTCCGATGAGGTGGATCAAGGCCCCGGTCAGGTCACCGCCGCGGCGCCCTCGCCACCGCCGGTGCGGGCCAGCAGCGATGAGGAGACCCTGGTGGAGTTGACGCCGGAGCAGGCTCTCGACGGTGAACGGCTGGAGCTGGCGTTGCGCGACGGCACCGTGGTGGAGGTCTGGACGCCTCCCCAGGCCGGGGATGGCTGGCGGCTGTGCCTTCAGGGCGTCGCGCCCGGCGGCGGCGATCACTTTCTGCAGCTGCGGGTGCGCACGTCGGAGGGCCTGCGGATCGATGGTCTGCGGGTGCTTTACCGGCTGGAGATCTCGCCGGCCGATGCGGCGCTGGGGGCCCAGGTCGTGGTGCCGACCCTCGATGGGCCGGTGCGGCTGCGGGTGCCGGCTGGCTCCTCCAGCGGCCGGTTGCTGCGGC
The DNA here is from genome assembly GCA_026389285.1 of Cyanobacteriota bacterium. Lineage (GTDB taxonomy): Bacteria > Cyanobacteriota > Cyanobacteriia > PCC-6307 > Cyanobiaceae > Cyanobium. Next base: position 19,732 of record JAPLID010000140.1, on the reverse strand, counting down.
TGCGGGGTCGGGGCCAGACCCTGGCGGAACGGCGTGGCGATCAGCTGGTCGAGATCAGGATCGTGATCGACGCTGGCCTGGGCGACGATGAATTGGCCCTTTACCGCAGGCTGGGGGAACTAGAGCTGGAACGCCGCCAACAGCCCGCCAGCGGATGAGACACTAGCCCCGTCGCAGCTTCGCCGATCGTGACCTCAAAAGAGTCCGCCTTCGGGCCGGTGCATGTGCTTCTGTTCGATGCTGGCAGTGATCAGGAGGGCATTCACTCCCTGGAGCTGAACGGTCGCACCGTGGTGCTGATGTTTGAGGATCCCGATGATGCCGAGCGCTACGCAGGACTGCTCGAAGCCCAGGATTTCCCCGTGCCCTCGGTGGAGGTGATCGATCGCGAGGAACTCGAACAGTTCTGCCGCGATGCCGGCTACGACGGGCGGTTCGTGCCGGCCGGTTTCCTGCCCAGCAGCGATGAGGAGCGGCTGCTGATCGCGCCGCCGGAGCGCAACATGGATGTCAGCAGCTGGAAGGAGCAGGCTGAAGCCGGGGAGCCCGAGGCAGCCGAGGCCGGAACCAGCCCCGATCCGGAGCTCGAGGACTTTCGCCGCCGGCTGGAGGGTCTGCTGTGAATGAAGACGCCGCCACGGCTGAAACCACCCTCGCTGGCCTCACCGGTTCCGAGCTGTGGAGCCGCGGCCATCTGCTGACCGAGCAGGCCAATGCCCTCAGCGAGAACCTCGACCGGCTGGAGACGGCCGCCCTGGTGGAGCTGTTCTGTGAGAACGATCGCCGACCCCAGGAGGCCGTGGCCGCTGCGGCCGGCCCCCTGGCCGCCGCCGTGGATGCCATAGCCGCCCGGCTGCTCAGTGGCGGGCGCCTGTTCTATCTGGGGGCGGGCACCTCAGGGCGGCTTGGGGTGCTGGACGCGGCGGAATGTCCGCCCACCTTCTGCTCGCCGCCGGAGCTGGTGCAGGGGGTTCTGGCCGGCGGCGCCGCCGCCCTGCTGCGCAGCTCCGAGGGGCTGGAGGATCTGTTCGAGGCGGGGGCAGCCGACCTGCAGCAGCGGGGCTTCGGGCCCGCCGATTGCCTGGTGGGCATCGCCGCCGGCGGCACCACCCCCTATGTGCTGGGGGGCCTCAGCCATGCCCGCTCGATCGGGGCCCTGGCGATCGCCATGGCCTGCGTGCCGGCCGACCAGGTGGCCATGCCCTGCGACATCGACATCCGGCTGCTGAGCGGCCCCGAGCTGCTGACCGGCTCCACCAGGCTCAAGGCCGGCACGGCCACCAAGATGGCGCTCAACATCCTCTCGACCGGCGTGATGGTGCGCCTGGGCAAGGTGTACGGCAACCGCATGGTCGACGTGGCGGTGACCAACAGCAAGCTGGAAGATCGTGCCCTGCGCATCCTTGCCGATCTGGCTGGTCTGAGCCGGGAGCGGGGTCGGGAGCTGTTGAACCAGGGGCAGGGTTCGGTGCGCCTGGCGCTCTTGATGGCCGCCACCGACCTGGATCTGGAGGGGGCCCGAGCGGCGATGTCCGACCATGGCCCCGGCCTGCGCTCGGTTCTGGAAGCCCTGGGGGCTCAGTTGCCGGCGACGCCCCCTTCGGCGTCCTGAAAGGCGCCCCAGTACGGAGCCGTGAACAGCTCAGTGCGCCGGCGTGTGGCGGCCGGCACCGCTTCGACCGGTGTCATCAGGGCATGGCGCAGGGCTTGGTGCGCTGAACTGGGGGGCCGCAGCGCCCCCACCCGTTCCGCCGCCAGCCGCACGATCTGCTGGGCCAGGGTCGCGTTGGTGCGCAGGTTGTCGAGCACCATGTCGATGGTGACGGAGGCGTGCTCCTGATGCCAGCAGTCGAAGTCGGTGACCATGGCGAGGGTGGCGTAGGCCATCTCCGCCTCCCGGGCCAGCCGCGCCTCGGTGTGGTTGGTCATGCCGATCACATCACAGCCCCAGGAGCGGTAGAGCTCGGATTCGGCGCGGGTGGAGAAGGCGGGGCCCTCCATACACAGATAGGTGCCGCCGCGATGCAGTCGCCGGCCTTCCGGCATCAGGCTGTCGCCGACATCGGCCAGGATGCGGCTGAGCACGGAGCAGTAGGGATCGGCCACGGTGACGTGGGCCACGGCCCCCTCGCCGAAAAAGCTGAGGGGCCGCTGATGGGTGCGATCGATGAACTGATCGGGCACCAGCATGTCCAGCGGGCGCACCTGCTCCTGCAGGGAGCCGACGGCCGACACCGAAAGAATCCAGCGCACCCCGAGCGAGCGCAGGGCCCAGAGATTGGCCCGGTAGGGCACCTCGGTGGGGGTGTAGGTGTGCTGGCGGCCATGCCGGGCCAGGAACACCACCTCCAGATCGCCGATCCGGCCCAGGCGCAGGCTGTCGGAGGGGGAGCCGTAGGGGGTGTCCAGTGTGATCTCCTGCAGATCCTCAAGCCCCTCCATGGCGTAGAGACCACTGCCGCCCAAAACGCCGAGTCGGGCCTGCGGCAGATCCAGATGGCTGCCGGCGGAACCGCGAGGAGCGCTCATGGCAAGGAAAAGCAAGATCTGGGATCGTTTTACAGCAGCCCGCGAAGCCGGCGCTGCGTTTCTGAGGCGGGGATCCCGGCCCGGTCGGGTGTTCGCCGCCCTGCCGCGCTGGCCTGCCGCGGCGGGCGCCGCCCCTGGCCTGGCAGGATTGCGGACCCCCTCACGCGAGCACCTGTGACCAAAGCCCTGATGGACACCGAAGCCGGCAGCATCGCCATTGAGCTGTTCGATGCCGATGCCCCTGGCACCGTGGCCAACTTCGTCAAGCTCGCCAATGACGGCTTCTATGACGGCCTGGCCTTCCACCGGGTGATTGATGGCTTCATGGCCCAGGGCGGCTGCCCCAACTCCCGTGAGGGCGCCCGCGGCCAGGCCGGCACCGGCGGTCCTGGCTACACGATTCCCTGTGAGATCAACAAGAACAAGCATCAGGCCGGCAGCCTGTCGATGGCCCATGCGGGCAAGAACACCGGCGGCAGTCAGTTCTTCCTCTGCCATGGGGCCCAGCCCCACCTGGACGGCGTGCACACCGTGTTCGGCCAGACCGGTGATATGGATGTGGTCCTGAAACTGCGCAATGGCAGCCGTATCAACAAGGTGACGATCGAAGCCTGATGGGAGGCACGATGGCTCTTAGGCCATCACCGGATCCGATCGATTGACCATCGCCGCCGACGCTGGAACAGCTGATTCGAGCTTGCAAACGTTGGCTTGAAGAAGCACCCCTCGGTATTGAATCGATTGGAGCTCCTCATTCAGAGGGGCTCTTTTTTGTGGCTTCGGCGTTGTCGAGATGTTCGGTGAGTAGGGAGGTGATCAGATCGGTCAGGGTCTGATCGGTTTGCAGGGCGTAACGCTTGGCGCGCAGGTGGAGTTGACTTGCCAGAAGAACGGAAAGTTTTTTAACACCCGGTTTTTTGGAATCAGACAATTTGAATTCTGGCGAATGGGACGTGTGGGTAAGTTGCTGTTACCACTTTTGCCCCTTGTCCATGGCTCAGGCCATTTGAGCCAAGACGTAGTTGGCTGGCAGAGCTTTGATTTCAACGGGGCCTTGTGGTGTATCGAGTGCTACAAAAAACCGATGGCCTCACTTTTGACGTTCGAGGTGCTGGCGACGCCTGGCAGAGGATTGCGAAGCTCGGAAATTGGAAAGCGAAGCATTGGCTGGTTGAAGCGTTTTTGTTGCAAAAACGTTGCTATAGTAGCAAGAACAGTTTCGTTTTTTGCTTGGCGCACCTGCCCACTACGATGTCGCCTGCTTGTCCTTCGGAAACCGCTGTTCCCGCTGGGACAGCGGGCTTGGCCTCGGATTCGGAAATCCTGGCCCGGCTCAGTGTCAGCTTGCCGCGCAGCTTGTACCGCCAGCTGAGGCTCCATGCCCTGGAACAGGACACCACCCTCTCAGCCCTGCTGGCCCGGCTGATTCGCAAGGAACTCGGCTGAAGCTTCAGCCGCCCGAAGTGCCGTCATCGAGCTGATGCGGCTATGGCCTGATCAGTTCAATATCACAGGGAGTGTTGCCAGGCTGTTGCCGTCGATGCTGCCATGGGAATTTTGTTTGTTTTTGCTGTTGGCAGCAGCGGAGCGCCCACGCATCGGGGCTCGGAAGCGGCATCTGGCACCAATCGACGGTGGTCGTCCGTTCAACGCCGCGGCAGCTCAAAGACGCCGGCGGTGCCCCCCCCCTTTGGAGGGTATTGGGCGGGATGGGGGCAACGGGAAGTGGGCTGCTGCTGCCAACATCGAGCCACATATGCAGCAATGTGCAGATGGCGAATCTGGCTGGTCCCTGCCTTGATGCCGCCACCGCTCAAGGTCTGCTGTCGGACGGCAGCGACGAAGGCTCGCTGACGGCGCCTGTGGCCAGGCTGACCATCAGCCTGCCGCGAAGTCTCTACCGCCAGTTCCGGCTGCATGCCCTCGAGATGGCCACGACCATGTCGGCGCTCGTGGCCCGGTTGGTTCGCGAGGAGCTGGACTGACGGCCTCTCTCTTGCCTGGGCTTGGGGGGAGAGGGCCCAGCCTTCGACCTTGCCTGTGCCGTTGGTCTGGGCCCCCTGTCAGCGAATGCTGTTCTCCAACCGCCCCAATTGGGGAGGTTCAGCAGCCTCGGAGGGCATAGCGTCCTTCCGGGAGAGTCAGACTTGATCCCGATGTGCCGCAGCAAAGCGATGACGACCCATCGGAGCCAAGCAGTCCTGGATCAAGGTCTGGAGCGGCCGCTTCAGGCGGATGATGCCCGGAGCAGCCAGTTGGACGATTCCATGGCCCGGCTGACGGTGAGCCTTCCTCGCACCCTCTGCCGCCGGGCCCGTCTGCACGCGCTCGATCAGGACATCACCATCTCGGCGCTGTTGACGCGATTGATCCGTACCGAGCTGCAGCTGAACTGAACAGCCGACCATCTGGACGCTGCTGTCAGGGCTGAGACAAGGACACCTCAGGGCCTGGAGCCGTGGTGAGGGTCACGGTGATCGAAACAAGGGCTGGTTCCTCCTGGTCCGTCCGGGGTTGCTGCAGGGCCTGGAGGGCGGTGATGGCGGCCTCGAGGGAGTGGAAATGAAAGGACTGATCATCGCTTGACAGGTTGACTCCGGTGTAATTCTGGAGCTGCGCCTGCTGTTGATCTTCGGCCATGGTCAGCCCGTAGATCTCGCGATAGATCTGGCGGTTGAGGCTGTTGCTGCTGAGTCCGACCAGGTTATTGAGCTGCTGGCTTGAGCGATGTCGATGGTCGGGATCGTGCAGATGCCGGCGTAACTGGCTGAAGCGGGCCAGTTTGAGCCAGCGCATCGGCGAAACGCCCAGGCGATTGCGAAAACAGGCCTGAACGGCGCGGGGCGTCAGCCCCAGTTCAGCGGCCAGCCGGGGCAGGGTGATGCTTTCTGCGAGATGGTCGTCCAACCAGCCAATCGCTGCTGCGACATGGCTGGCCGTGGACGATTGGGCCTGCCCGGGCTGCAGCAACAGCGACCGCAATTCCAGCCCCAGTCCAGCTAGGAAATCGTCGAGGATCTGTTGCCGGCCTTTGGCTGCGCGGCTGGAGATCAGGCGATGGCGAAGCGAGCTGATCAGCTGGATCATGCCGCCGGACGCAGCCGACCCCTGGAGGCTGCGCAGCTGATTGACCCCGATCTGCTGGATGGCCAGTTGTCGCAGCAGGCCTGCACTCTCAATCCGCAGGTAGGTGACCTGGGAATCCAGATGCTGGGAGACCCCCAGTTCGTTGGGCCAATGCCAGTGCAGGCTTGGCTGTTGGGGACTTGCCCCCGGGGGCGGCAACGCCGAGCCGGTGCTGAATTGGCCGGGCCCGTGGCTGAGCATCAAGCCGAAGAAGGCATCGCCGTATTGTTTGCGATTGACGGCCTGGCCGTGGGTGCTGACCTCACGCAGCAGCAACGACGGGGTTTCGATCGACCTGATCTGGAAGTTAAAGTCCTCGGAAATATTGATTAAACTGGCGTGATTGAAGTCGCTCAAAAAGCGCTTGTAATGTTCGGCTGTGCCCTCGAGCAGTTGATCAGCAGCCAAAAGCAAGCGTCAGCTGAGGGCTGAACTTTACGGACTCCAATTCTAGGAGCGGCGGCGACGACGCAGCAATCGCCAACCGAAACCCAGGCGGCTACGCCCGATTGAGCGCTGCAGGACAGGCGGCATGGGGCGGCTCAACCAGCCGGCCGCTGGGTCGCGAGTCAACTGGCGCAAGGCTTCATAGGCCCGCTGCTTGCGCAGCCAGTTGGCGGGATCGCCGCCGTGGTCGGGGTGCCAGCGCAGGCTGCTGCGGCGCCAGTGCCTTCGCAGCTCGCCCAGGCTGCAGGCCTGGCTGAGCCCCAGCTCCTGCCTGCACAGGCGGGTAAAGCCATCGAGCTGGGAGCGCTCCAGCCAGCGTCGCTGGCCATCGAGATCGGTCAGGGACCAGCCCTGGCGTTGTTGGCGTGCGGCCTGGAGGTTGTGCTGGTGCGCCTGCGCCTGGCGCTGGATCCGCTCCACGGCCAGCTCGTCACGGCAGGACTGGGTGGCCCTGTCAATCAGCGCGAGAGCGAGATCGAGCCCGACGCTGATGAGCAACCACAGGGCCGCCAGGCCGATCACGGTGAACAGGAGGGCGGTGGTGGCGGCCATGGGGCTGGGGCCAGGAAAGGGCGGGGGCCGGTGAGCAACGCAAGCCGCGCTCGTGACGGCACGCCCATGGCAAGGCCGTCAGCGCTGATGCCCATCTTGTCGCAGTCAGGGCAGGACCCCGAGGGCCTGCAGCCGCGGCTGCCGCTCGAGGAAGGCGCTCACCACAGGAGCCGCATCGCCCTTGATGCTGCGGCCCATGGCCTTGAGTTCGTCCTGCAGGTGCTGCTCCAGATCGCCTTCAGCCAGATGGCGGCGCTGACCGTCGAGCAGCAGGGCCTCCACCAGCGAGAACGGGACACTGCCGGCGCTGGCGGGGGCGACCAGATGGGCGTAGGGCCGGCCGCTGCGGATCAACTCCAGCAACTTCTCATTGACATGGCGAGCCCGGTCGAAATCGGCGCTGCTGCAGCGATCGATGCCGAGGCGACCGGCGTGCAGCAGCAGGGCCAGGATCTTCGCCAGTTCCGCCAGCGGCAGCTGCGTGTCCTCCAGCACCTGGGCGAAGCTGCGCGGCCCGCCCGCCAGGCAGGCTTCCACCTGGCGGTAGCGCTCCGGCACGCCGCTGACCTGGCCGAAGCTGGTCTCAAAGCGGTAGGTCTCGAGCGCAGGAGCCTCCAGCAGCCGCAGCTGGATGCTGCCGAGCCGCTGGCGCAGTTGGCTGTCGGTGCTGGAGGCGACGCCACGCACGAACAGGTCACGGCGGAAGGACTGGTTGACCGCCAGATCCTGAAGGCTTTGGCGCAGGCCGGGATCGGTTTCGGCCAGCACGGCCGGGCGCACGTTGCCCGGCAGCAGATCGAGAAAGTTCTCCGGCAGGGTGGCGCTGGCCAAGAAGCGCAGCTTGTGGGCGGCGCAGCGTTGATGCAGTTCGGCCACGTAGAGCGGTTGCCAGCCGGCGTTGGCGTATTCCTGCATCAGATAGGCGGCGTTCTGATCGGGGATCTGGGCCAGCCGGCGGCGCAGGGCCGGTTGGGCCAGGGCCAGGGCCGAAGGATTCTCTTCGCTGCCGAGCAGGCCGGTGAGGCTGGCGGCTGCCAGCTGAAAGGCCTGGGCGGGGTTGGCTTCGCCCTGACGGCGGCGGCTCAGCTCGGCCAGGTGCTGGAAGCTGGTGGCGGCCAGCCAGCCGGGAAAGGTGTTGTAAGAGCAGTAAAAAAGACCGCCCGGCTGCATCGCCGCCGAGGCCAGCTGCAGCATCGCCCGCTGGATCGGCTCGGTGATCCAGGTGGCGATGCCATGGGCGACGACGTACTGGTGGGCGGCCGTCAGTTCTCCGGGATCGGCGGCCAGGCTGAGGAAGTCGGCCTCCTGAAAGCTGATGTTGCTCAGGCCGAGCTGTTGGGCCAGCCGGCGGCTGTGGACGATGTGATCGGGCTGGAAGTCGATGCCGGTGAACTGGCCTTCGGGATAGGCGGCGGCCAGCAGGCAGAGGCCCAGACCCATGCCACTGCCCAGCTCCAGGTACCGGAAGGCCTCCCCTTCATGGCTGCGGGGTGGCTGATGGCCTTTGATCAGGCCCGACAGATCCAGCCAGGCCGGCGCCAGCTCCCGGTAGACACCGCAGGTGTAGGAGGAAGCGCTGAAGTAGCCGTGGTCCCAGGACATGACGCGAAGGCGTAGGCAACCACCTTGATGGATGTCCGCCGGAGTGGGAGCAGCGATGTCCGCATTCACGCCGATGCGCATCGGCGTGAATGCGGACATGCTCATGCTCGCTGATGCGTCATCGCTCGCCGGTGATTGGGCGACGGCGGCGGCTTTTCAAGCAGTTGAGCCGCGAAGATAGGGGCACAGGCGGATCGGTTCGTGGCGAGGTTGCCACAACGATTCGGTTCCGCTCCACTCCATGGCGACCACCACCACCGATAGCGTCGCTCAGGAGCGCTCGACGACCGTGATCGGTGCGGGAGGTTCCGCCACGATTCAGGCGGGAACCAGCGCCAACCCCAACAGCAACAGCGCCAGCGGCAGCACCGTTGACGGCACGGCGATCGTCACCGCCGACAGCGTCCGCCAGGTGGCGTCGCTGGACAGCACGCTGGCGATCGGCCGAGACGGCAGCGTGTCGGTCTCCGAGGTGGCGACCACCAGCGCCAGCGGCAGCTCGGTGGAGGGCACGGCCACGGTGACGGCGCAATACAGCAGCGACACCGGCGGCCTGCTCAATCTCACCAGCCGAGCCACCGACATCCCGGATGACGTCGTGATCGGCGCCGGCGGGCTGATCGGCGTCACGGTCGACAACAGCGCCACGGCGGCGGCCGTTTCGGTCGCGGCGGACGCCACGGCCACTTCCGCTTTCAACACCGGCAGCTACGGCGTGCTCGATAGCCAGGTCAGCACCGGCGCCGGCGCCAGCCTCAGCGCCAGCCTGGATGCCAACGCCCTGGCCACCGCCACCACGGTCGGTTCAGCGGTGGCGCCGGTCGGTGGCTATGCCGATGCCAAAGCCAGCGCCGGCTTTGATGGCCCCACCGCCGCCATCTACGACACGGCGACGGGCGACGGCTCGATCGAGATCGGCGGTAGCGGCAGCATCAACGCCACGGCCGGCATGGCCAGCGATCCCCTGGCCCTCGCAGCCAACGCCACCACCAGCACCGGCAGCGCCCTGGCCACGGCCACGGCGACAGAGATCGCCGGCATCGGCGGCGACGACACCCAGATCAGGGTCGGCAGCAACGGCACGATCACCGCCTCGGCGGTGATTTCGGCGGCGGCCTCGGCCGTCACAGTCAGCGCCGATGGCAGCGGTAGCAAGAGCCTCAGCGAAGCCGCCAAAGCCGAGACCACGATCGTGCAGCTGGCGTCACTCGGCACCGGGGCCGGCGACGTCAGCGTCGGGGTTGATGCGGTCATCACCACCCAGGCGGCCTCACTCAGCACCGCCACGGCCACCAGCACCGATGGGGCCGACCTCAACACGGTCGCCACGGTGAACAACGATCGGGTGACCGGCCTCGATCTCGACAGCCTGGTGGCCGGCACTGGCGCGTCGATCAGCAGTAGCGCCGCCAGCAGCCAGACCGCCCGCGCCAGCACGGTCGCCGCGACGGGCGGCAGTGCCGCAGATCAGGCGATCGCCACTGTGGCGGAAGGCGATCGGGTCGTCGGCATCGAGACGACGGCGGTCACGGTCGGCGCGGATGCCAGCAAGCTCACAGCCAGCGCCAGCCTCAACGGCAGCGCCACGGCCAGCAACATCAACGGCTCCGCCTCCAGCGCCAACGCCGGACTTAGCGACAGCGTTACTGGAAACGACAGCTATGTCGCCGCCATCGAGGGCGGCAGCATCCAGATCGGCGGCAGCCTCAAGGCCCCCGAGGGCCTCAGCGCCCAGGCCAGTTCCAACCTCAATGCTCTCGCCAGCGGCGTCGACGGCACGGCCACGGCCAATGCCGGCTCCGGCGGCCTGGGCAACACCCAGACCAGCGTGATCGGCATCGACACCGCAGGCCTGCGCGTCAACAACAGCGGCAATATCAACGCCAGGGCCGATGGCACGGTGGCGGCCACCGCCAGCTCCACCGCCGGCGATGCCAGTGCCTATGCGGGCCAGTTCGGGGTCGGCAGCCTCGATAACGCGATCACGATCGCCAACGACGGCAACGTCGACGCCCAGTCCAACCTGCTGGCCAATGCGATCGCCAGCACCATCGGTTCGCCGGCCGGAGCTGCCGACGCCGAAGCCGGGATCACCCTCAAGGCGATCGGCCTCGCCCAGGCTGCCGGCACCCCGGCGGCGTTGTCGATCGGCGATACGGGCAATGTGAGCGCCACGGCCCTGAGCGCCGGTGGCGCCATGGCCCAGACCAGCACCGGCAGCAGCACGGCCGATGGCACGATTTCAGCCACGGGCCTGTTGCTGCAGGACGCCAACGCCGATATCACCATCGGCGCTGGCGGCAGTGTGCGCGGCCTGGCGGTGCTGGGCACCCTGGCCGCTGGCACGCCAGGCAGCATCAGCCTTGCCAGCCCGATTCAGATCACGGCGGCGGCCGTTTCGGATAACGCCACCGCCACTGGCCTGTTCAGCGGTGCCGGCATCAGCGGCGTCGATGGCAGCGAAGCCACAATCACCGCCGGCCCCCGCGGCGGCGACATCAGCGGCCAGGTGATCGCCGGCGCCAACGTGCTGGCCTCGACCACCGGCAGCGGTGCCACTGGCGGTGCGGCCAATGCCACGATCAGCCCCTCCAGCCTCTATGGCATCCGCGACGTCAACCTGACCGGTGGCTTAGCCACGGGTGGCCAGGCCACAGGCGGCAACAGCGTGCTTGGAACAGCCAGCGGCGACTTCAACACCACCGCCAGCTCGGTTGTCGGTGATGCCAATGGCCGCAGTGATGTCAATGCCTACGGCATCTTCGGCGGCACGGCTGCCCCCAGCACGATCGTCACCAATGGCGGCGTCAGCGCCATCGCCCGCTTGAGCAACACGGTCACGGCCACCACGGTGCGCGGCAATGCCACGGCGATAGCCAGCAGCAATGTCATCGGCATCTCCAACACCAACATCCACATCATCGGCAGCGGCAACATCAACGCCACGGCGATCTCCAACACCAGCACCAGCGCATCTTCCGTTCGGGGCCATGTCTGATCGGCGGCGATCCCTAGTCCGGCAGTTCCGACCTCAAGCCGTGCCCCGCCTGGCCCTGCACGGCGGCGACTGCACCGCGGTTCGAAGTGCTCGAGCCCAGGCCTGTCAAGCCCAATCAGGTGCAGAAGCGTCGATGCGCATCAGCGCCTTGCCGCTCAAACGTGCATGTGCATTTTCTATCAAGTGCATCCACGACTTTGAGCAGAATCTGGTCAGTGAGTCCGTGCATTTTCCTGGCTTAAGAAGGGGTGAGGGTTCATAATGCGTTCACGTCCCTAATGGGGGCGAGTACCCACCTCCAACCCCTTCTAGAACTCGAATGGCAACCTCCACCGCAAATATTGTCGGCGCCGATGGCGTCGTGACAACGATCGGTGACGGCGGCACGGCGACCATCCAGGCCGGCACCACCGCCACCCCCAACACCAACACCGCCACCGGTACCACGGTTGCAGGTCTGGCCGATGTCACGGCGACCACCGTGCAACAGGTTGGTTCCCTGGACAGCACCATTGACATCGGCAATGCCGGCACCCTCACAGTCAGTGAGGTTTCGACGACCACCGCTAGTGCCACCAACGTCGGTGCTGACACGGTTGACAGCGCTGCCAAAGCTCAATACACCACCAATACCGGTGGTATTCTTGATATCGCTGGAGCCGTCGGCACCGACATCACGATCGGCGCCGGTGGCGTTGTTGGCGTCACCGTAGACAACACCGCTGCTGCTACGGCTAACTCCATCGCCGGAGACGCCGAAGCTACTGCTGATTATGCCCAAGGCAGCTACGGCATTTTAGATTCTGCGATCACCGCCGGTGCTGGTGGTTCAGTTTCCGCAAAACTTGATGCCAACGCATCGGCAATTGCTGTCACGGTTGGTGATGCGGCTGGCGCCACCGTCCCAGCTGATGCCACCGCCACGGCAAGCTTCTCCGACGTCACCGCTGGCATCTACAGCACTGCAGCGGGTCTCGGCGATATCTCCATCGGTAACGGTGGCACGGTCACCGGTCTGGCCGGCCAGACCAGTGACGCCCTGTCTCTGACTGCCTCTGCCACCACCGTCACCGGAGACGCTGGCAGTGAAGCCAGTGCCACCACCATTGCTGGTATTGGTGGTTTTGATAGCAATATCACCGTCGGCAACGCCGGCACGGTCATTGGTGCCGCGGTTCTTGGGGCTTCGTCAGCCTCCACGACGACCCTTGGCAACGCCGTAGCCGATACAACGGCAACTGAAGTCATCGGTATCGGTGCACTTGACACCCAGATTGATATCGGCAGCACCGGCCAGCTCACGGCGGTTGCCTCGGTAACGGCGGCTTCTGCGGCTACTTCGGTTACGGGTGTCACTGGTACGGCCAATACTGCCGACGCCAATACTGATATTGACAAAGTTGCGGCTCTTGGCACAGGCGTCGGTGATGTCACCGTTGGCAGCGATTCGGTCATCGTTGCTTCCGCTGCGTCCAACAGCACGGCGACGGCAGCCTCCACGGCTGGCGGGGCTGCCGGCCAGAACACCGTTGCTACTGTCGCCAACGACTTGGTGACAGGTATTGACCTGGACACCCTGGTCTCCGGCAAAGACGCTTCACTGACCGCCAGCGCAACCAGTGTCCAGGCTGCGACTGCCAGCACCGTTGGTGCCGACGTGGCGGCTACTGACGCAGCCCAAGCCACCGTGGCTGCTGCTGATGTCATCAGCGGTGTTAACAACACAGCCGTTGAGTTCGGCAACGATGCCACCAAGCTGAGCGTTGCTGCCAGCCTCACTGGTACGGCGATCTCCAGCAACGTCAACGGCGCTGATTCGTCCTCGGAAGCCGGTCTGGGTTCCGAGGTGACTGGCATTGACGGCGGCAGTGTCACCGTCGGCAACAGCCTCACCGGTGCCAACGGTCTACGGGTCGATGCCACCTCCAACCTCACCGCCACCGCCAACGGCGTTGACGGCACGGCTGACGCCGACGCTGGTAGCTCGACCGCCAAAGTGGTCGCTGTCGATACCAGCGCGTTCGATGTGGGTGGCAGCGGCAACATCACAGCCGTAGCTGCCTCCAACCTGGCGGCAACCGCAAGCACCACCGCTTCTGCTGCCACTGCCGACGCCTATCAGACTGGTGACGGTGTGCTCAACACCGACATCACTGTTGGTAATGACGGCGTCGTGACCGCTCAGACCACCCTGATCGGCAACGCCACAGCCACCACCGTCGGACCGAATGGTGGTGCTGCTGCTGCCACCGCCAACCTCGATCTCGATGGCAATGGCATCTCCCAAGGCGCCGGCTTCACGATTGATATCGGCGACACCGGCGCCGTGAACGGCACCAGCTTCAACTACGGCAGTGCCATCGCGCAAACCACCAACGGCAGTGCTACTGCTGACGGCAATGTGATTGCAGAAGGCATCGAGCTGAGTACCGCCACCTCGGACATCACCCTCGGTGGTTCCGGTAGCGTCTCTGGTCTTGCCGTGTTGGGAACCCTCGCTAACGGCCTGCTCGACAAGCAGGTCGGCGTCACCGCCTCTGCCGTCTCTGACGACGCCACTGCCATTGGCAACTTTGATGGTGCCGGCATCTTCGGAGTCGACGGCGCAGAAGCCGCAATCACGGCCGGTCCCCGCCTTGGCAACATCAGCGGCCAGGTGTTCGCCGGGGGCAGCGTCACGGCGTCCACCACAGGACCTAACGGTGCTGCTGCAGGTATTGCCGATGCAACTGCAACGATCAGCGCCTCCGATCTCTACGGTATTTCTAACGTTGATCTGATCGGCGGCCAGGCCACTGGTGCCAACCTCATCAAGGGCACGTCTTTCGGCGATTTCGATGCCACCGCCACCTCGGTGGCTGGCGATGCCACCGGCACCAGCACCAACAGTGCCTACGGCATCTTTGGTGGTGCCACCGCGGACGACCTCACCGTCAACGGCAGTGTCCTCGCCCAGGCTCAGCTGAGCAACACCGTTGTCGCCACCACCGTGAGCGGCAATGCCAGCGCCACCGCCACCAGCAACGCGATCGGTCTGTCGGATTACAACGTCACGATCATCGGCAACGGCGGCCTCACCGCTAACGCGTTCTCCAACGCCAGCAGCACCGCCACCTCCGTCGGCGGCAGCGTCTGATCAAGTGCATCGAGATCAGGTTCGCCTGATCCCTCGGCGCCTTCGGCGCCCTTGATGTCCAGGGATTGGTGGCTTCTGTGGTTGCCAATCCCTCTCCCTATCCTCTGGCCCCTGCGGGGGCCTCCCGACTACGTCACTTCTGGCGTTTCGCATGGTCGACCTTCTGCCCACCACAGCCACAGCCCGCTCGATTGCCCTGCAATTCGAGCCGGACACGGACCTGCTGGCGGGCAGTTTTCTGCGGCTGATCACCAGCCCCTCGGCGACGGCCACCGCTCGCACGATCGAGGGCACCAATCCCACGGGTGCCGTCGCCACCGCCAGTGGTCTCGGCGCCGGCTATTCCAAGTATTACGAAGGTCTCGTTGACGAGTCCTTCTTCAACAGCCTCAATCTTTCCATTGGCTCCGGTGGTGGCCAGATCGACGGCAATGCCGTCGCCTCCGCCTTTGCCAGTGGCCGCGGTGACACGAGTGCTGATGCATTCGCCACCAACATCGGCCTCGCCAACCTCAGCTATCTCGATCGCTACGGCGGTGCGTTGCTGATCGGCAGCAGCGCCACTCCCTTCACCTCGTCGGCGACGGCCGGCTCGGGCTCGGTGCTCGGCCCCGTTGCCGGCTCGTCGCCCACCAGCACGCTCAATGCCACCGCCATCGTGCGCGGCCTTGAAGGCAGCGGTGTGGCGGTCAGCGAGCGCAATCCCCGGCCGGGCGGCATCCCGCTGACGGATGCCGAAATCACCGGTGCCCAGCAGCCTCCTGGCCCGCTGACGGGTCCGCTGGTGGTGAGCGGCGCCAACAACACGCCCCTGTTTGATTTCAGCGGCACCGGTGGTCTGGCCAAGGCCAACCTCGAATTGTCCCGCAGTGCCAAAGCGGCCAATACGGTCGGCTTCTACCGCGTCATCGACACCGACGGCACGGTGCGCACGGCCGAAGGTGTGTTGTTCAAGCCCGGCGATGCTGGCTATGCCGCCGCCGCCCTAGCCCCGAACAACCTGGTCACCGAGCTGCAGAACCTGTCGGTGCCCAGCAATGGCACGACAACGACACGGCCGATCTATATCGATGAAACCGGCTACATCGCCCCCTTTGCCACCCTGCAAAGCCCTGGCTCTGAAGGGGTGCAGGTGTTTGGCTTCAATGATGCCGGCACGTTCAATAATTTTCTCGCTCTCAGCGGTAACACCGTCCTGCTGGAGGATCTCAAGCCACCCTTCTCCAACCCCAAAGAGCCGGACTACAACGATCTCACCACTGGTATCACCCAGGCGTTCAGGCAGTCACTGCCGATCCTTGATTTCCGCAACTCGGACGGTCCCTATCAGACCACCTTCACCCTGCAGCGCAAAGCTCAGGACTCGGCCGTTCTCGGCTACTACCGGGTGCTCGATGTTGACGGTTCGGTGCAGGCGGCCGATGGCCGCATCCTGCTGCCCGGTGCGCCCGATTACAACAAAGAGGCCTTGCGGCCCGAGAACCTGGTCAGCGAGCTGCAGGGGCTGACGGTACCTGTCAATCAACAAACCATTCAGATTCCGGTCAAGATTGACGAAACCAGCCTGATCGTGCCGTTTGCACGGATTACTCCCAGCCCCTCAAGTGGTGGTGATCCGTTCAATCTGTTTTCTTATCCTTCGGCCAATCAGGATGCGATTTCCCATCTGCTGAGCACCGGCCAGCTGTCCTACACGCTCGAGGATCTGCTGCTCTCCGATCCCAGGCGTGACGTGACGAAGGAGCCGGATAACAACGATCTGTCCGTCAAGATCGGCAGCTTCTCACCGGTCACCGTTCCAGCCTTCAGCTTCTATGGCCAGCCCAATGCGGTCGTCGAAGCCCGCGCCCAGCTGGTCGGCGTCGATGGACTGGATGTCAAGGGCCAGGCCACGGCCGATGCCAAGGGCATCGACAACTATCTGATCAAGGCCGTTCCCTTCGGCAATGGTGACGGCACCGCCACGATCACCGGTGATGCCACCGCGCGACTGGGGGTCTCCGGCACGTTCGGTGCGGGTTCGGATCCGATCAGCCTCAATGGCCAGGCGATCGGTATCGATCGTTCCCTGATCTTCGGTGCCCCGACCCTCAACACCACGGTCACCGGTCGCGCCCTAGCCTTGACCGATGTCGGTGACGGTTCCGGCATGGAGCTCGAGCAGCTCCGCGGCATCGGCATTAGCAACAGCCTGGTCTTCACCAACCAGGGCAATGATGTGGTGCGCGGTTTCGCCGGTATCACCGGCGGTGATCTGGCAATGGCGCCCACGGCCGCTGCCTCCATGCGTGATACGGCGGGCATTGACGCCACCGGCATGTACACCGGCCTGGGTAATGACATCATCTTCGGCAAGATCCTCAATGAAGTTGAAGCCGATGTCGATGCCGACGGTGATGGCATCCTTGAAGATGGCGTCTTCCTCGATCATTCCGCTGTCGATGGCACCACAGGTGGCTTCGATGGCATCCGCAACAGCACCGCCAACACCGGCATCGGCAATGACCTGATCGCCGGCTCCAGCAACGGCAGCCATTTCAATGCCGAAATCGGCAACGATTCGATTGACCTCGATCGCGCCAAGTCCAGTTCACTCTGGGGTGGTATCGGCAACGATCTAGTCCGGGTCAACGGCTCCTCGCAGAACAATATTCTGTGGGGCGGCCTCGGCAACGATGCGATGCAGGTCGGTTCTGGCGATGGCTCGGTGCTCGATGGCGGCTTTGGTCAGGACGTGGCCACCGGTGGCACGGGCCGTGATCGCTTCATCTTCTCCGAAGGTGGTGCTGCTCTGCTGGCTTCTTCCAGTTCCTCTCTGGGTGAAGAACTGGCCGACCTGCCGCTCTGGGCCAGCCTGTCGCAAGATCAGAAGAACACCCTCTGGGATACGGGTCAGCTGGTCAATACCGCCGGTACCCAGCTGTTGGGTCAGCTGGATACGGTTCGCAATTTCCAGGCCGGCAATGGCGGCGATGTGCTGGAGATCAGCAACTCCCTGGCCAGCGTCACCCAGAAACTCTGGCTCGACAAAGGCGCCATCTTCGGTGTCGATTCCACCGGCAAACTTTCGGTGCAGGAAGCCAGCGCCGATGGCAGCAACCGTCTTGGTGTGGTCGTCGGCAGCCTTGCCGATATTCACAAGATGGGCATGGGTTCGCCTTCCATCGCCTACGCCACCGACACCCGCCAACTGATGTTCGATGCCGACGGAAACTGGAGTCAGGGCTCCATCAGCCTCGGCACCGTCAACGTCGCCAGCGGCACCCTGAGCAAGTCCAACTTCGCCTTCGGCTCCACCACCGGCAACGGCTTAGGTGAAGCGCCGACGGCTCAGGGAGGGGTGGGCTGATGGCCAGTATGGATACCCTGCTGCTGATTGACGCTCGCCTGGCTGATCTCGACATTTTGTTGTCTGGTCTGAACCCGGGTGTGGTGCCTTTTGTCGTCCAGCCTGATCAGGATGCCCTAGAGGTTCTGGAGGCGGCACTTGAGACGGCGTCTACTTTTGACACCCTTGCTTTGGTTGCCCATGGCAAGCCAGGTGAGGTGTTGATTGGACGTGAGCCGATCACCAGGGCTGGCCTTTCCTCCCGGAGTACCAGCTGGGCTTCGTTGGCCAGCCACAGGATTGAATCGCTTCAACTGTTTGCCTGCCATGCAGGCCAGGATCAGGATTTTGTGGATGGGCTGAGCACGATCAGTGGCTGCACTGTGGCTGCTGCCGACACTTCCATTGGACATGCCAACCTGGGCGCGGTGTGGCAGCTGGATGTTTCCTCCAGCCCACGCTTCGGCTCCCTCCAAGCGAATGCGGCCAACGGCTTGGTGCCTTTTAGCCGGGCAGCCCAGGCGAGTTGGCTGCATCAGCTCGCCACCTACTACGTCGGCACGCCCACCTCGGGCAATGGCGCAGGCACATCTGCTAATCCTTGGAATCAGACGGGGTTTAACGCTGCCACAATCACAACATCAGGCAATACCTTATCAATTGCCTCCGGAGTTACCCTCACATCCACCACCAGTAAGCTTGCTGGCATTACGGTTTCTGGGGCTGGTAACCTTAGCCTCACTGGTTATTCCAATCAAGACATTAGTCTGATCAATCCAGGCGGAACCCTTGCCATTGCCACCTCGGCTGGGGCAAGCCTCACCAGCGCCAATCTTCCTACGTTGGTGGATTCGTTGGTGCTTGGCGGGGCAGCTACGGCGGATGCGGGTATTTTTGTCGATACGGCTCTCGCGGGTCAGCTTGGTGTTAAGGGAGGAAACATTGATGTGAATGGCAAGACCCTGACTGTTCAAAATTGGTCTGGGCAGCAAATTCAATCCTTGCAGGATACGCCGGGAACGGGTACGGTTAATGTTACCACTGCCAATGCTTTTACCGGTGGTACTTGGCGCTTGGGCGCCATTAATTCTCTCACCATTCCCGTTGGATCGAGTGGTGCCTTGAGTGGGACACTATCAGGTTTGTCAGCCAATGGTTTTGTCATTAACGGTGCGCTGCGAACAATATCTCCAGCCGATGTGTCAACAATGGCTGCCTATATCAATGGTACCGGTACGCTGACCCTTACAGGTTACACAACTGAGGATCTGAGTGGACTGCCAAATAGTTTAACCGTCAGCGTCACAACATCCACGGGTGCAGTGCTGGATTCCACCAAGCTGGCTCCCGTTGATTCGATCACCATCGGTGTTGGAACCGCTAGCGGCACTGCTGCAGCGATCGATACATTGGGTGATGCAAAAATTACTGTGGCCAGTGGTGCCACCTTGGCCATCAGCGGCTATACCACCCAGACGTTGGGGGGGATGACCAACAATGGCACGATCGACGTCACCACCGCCAACGGTGCGATATTGGATTCAACCAACCTTGCTGATGCCACCACAATCACACTTGGCACCGGCACGACAGCATCCAGTACGGCTACGGCGATCGATGCGCTCGGCCCCAGCAGTATCACGGTTACAAGTGCGACGTTAAATATCAGTGACACGGCGGCCAATCTCGCAGCCAGCAGCACTTCCGCGCTCACCCTTGGTACCTCTGTCGCCGTCACCGGAACAACAGCTGCTGCGGCTGATCTCAACACTACCAACGGCAAGATCAGCGTGGCGCTGAATGCTGCTTCGGTGACGACGCTGACTGGCGCAGCAACGGATGTCAAGACGGCTTATACCGCCAATGCGGCGAATGAGATCAGCGGACTAGGCAATGAAACGGTCACCCTGAGTGGCAGCACCAGCGTTGCCGATGCCAACAGCGTGGATGGCTCCACCAGCGGTGTGATCACAGCGACGATCACGGAAGGAACGCTCTCAAGCCTGACGACCCT